>RFRI01000193.1 GCA_009924535.1 Verrucomicrobiota bacterium | reverse complement strand
GTCCGTCGGCGCGGGCAACGTGCTCGGCGACCTCATCGACTCCGGCGCCGCCGCGGTCACGCGACTCGACACGGTCTTCCGCCAAGGCGCCCGCAGCGGCATCGTCACGGTCGCCCACGGCATCCTGCACGCCGATACCACGCCGCCCACGCCGGTCGAGGATCCGGCGAAGCTCGACTTCACCCAGGACATCCACTTCGTGCGCGTCGACGACCCAGAGGCGTGCGTGGCGATGGTCACGAAGCTCTGTTGCGACATCCTCCCGAAGGCGCTCCGCTTCGACCCGTTGCGCGACATCCAGGTGCTCGCGCCGATGCACAAAGGCACCGGCGGCATCCAGGCCTTCAACCAGGCGCTGCAGGGCCGCCTCCGTGGCGCCGACGCGCGCCCTGGCCGCATCCAGCCCGGCGACAAGGTCATCCAGACCCGCAACAATTACGACAAGAACGTGTTCAACGGCGACTTCGGCGTGGTACTCGGCCAGAACGAGGAGGGTGCCCTGCTGATCGACTTCGACGGCGCGCGCGTGGAGCTCGAACGCGGTGAACAGGGCGACCTGCACCTGGCCTACGCGGTGAGTATCCACAAGTCGCAGGGCTCCGAGTTTCCGGCGGTCGTCGTACCCCTGCTCCGCCAGCATAGCATCATGCTCGCGCGCAATCTCGTCTACACCGCCGTCACGCGCGGCCGCAAGCAGGTCATCCTCGTCGGCGACCCGACCGCCTACGCGATGGCCGTCCGTAACGCCTCGGACTCACGCCGCATCACCGGCCTGCTCCCCCGCCTGCGCGGCGAGGAGTGATCAGAGCCGGACGCGCATCGTCCCGCGCGTGACGCCGAGCTGGTTCAGGACCTTGAGGTCGTTCCAGAGCGCGGTGCCGTCGAGGTCGCCCTTCAGCAGGGCCTGATATTTCTCGAGCGTGCGCGTGACGGTGGAGGCATCTTCGTCGACGAACTCGACGCGGAAGCGGCGGACACCCAAGGCGAGGAGCTGGGTGACGTATTCGGCGCCGGTCTGGGCGCGCGAGTTGAAGAGCGTGTTCCGGCAGCCGGCGTCGGCCTTGAGGATATGCTCGGCGCCGACGCGGTCGCGCAGCTTGACGCGGTGCGTCTCGCAGGGGCGGCCGCAATCGCGGTAATCCTTCCCCTTGGAGAGGAAGGTGCAGAACACGCAGTGCTCCATATGGAACATCGGCATGTGCTGGTGGACGGTGACCTCGAACCATTCCGGCGGCGCGGACTGGAACAAGGCAGTGACCTGCTCGGAGTTGAGGTCGTAGGAGACCGTGAGGCCCTCGAGGGCATGCTCGTGCATGAGCCACTCGGCGGTCAGGCCGTTGGCGACGTTCAACGAGAAGTCGGCGCGGAGTCGCTGGCCCTTGAAGGCGCGGAGATCCTCATGATTGCGGACCAGGTAGCCGTCGGCCTGGCAGGAGAGGACGATCTCACTGATGCGTTCTTCTCCCTGCTTATGGATGCGCGGGCCCATGGCCCAGAACTCGACTTTGCGGCCGGCTTCCTGCTCGTAGGCCCGGACACGGGCGACGGCGGCGCGGAACTTCTTCGGGTCCTCGTATTCGGCGTAGATGACGCGGGCGCCGCTCGCGAGGGCGGGCTCGAGCTGCTCAGGCTCGCGGATGACGACGATGATCTCGGCTTCGCCCGGTCGCTTCGGCTCGAAGGGCGCTACTTTGGTGGCGGATTCTTCGAAAGGCAGGAGCGTCCAGCGCAGCGGCAGGCTACGGAGCTTCGCGATCTGTTCGGCGAGGTCGCGGCGCAGGCGGTTCAATTCGCTGACGGGAATAATGAGCGCCCCTTCGAGGTCGGCCTGCAGTTCACCCATCTCAAAGCCCGTGTCTCCCAGGCGGCCGAGCTGGTCGCGCAAGGTGGTGACATCCATCGGACGCTTCTCCGCCGCGGCGCAAGGCATCGCGGTCTCGCCGGCGACGACATGGCCTTCGCCATCGTTGAATTCGACGCGCAAGGGCTGGCCCAGACGGCCGATGACCTTGGCGTGGAGCGGGCGGCGGTAATTGGCCTTCTCGCGATCCCAGGAATCATGGAGACGCTTATCGAGTTCCTGGTCCTTGGTCTTCCAGAGGATGGCGCCGGGCTTCACCTGCGACCAATCCACGTCCTCGCGGCCGAAGCGGATGAACGTCAGACCGCCGCGGGCGGGCTCAAGCCCGTGGACAAAGCCCCCTTGCTCACGCTCGGCCGGCTTCCCTTGGTCGAAGACCACGCCGTCGCCCGGCTTGAGCGGTCCCTCGAGGCGCATCGTCACGCCGTTCGTACCGACGTCGACGACCGTTCCGAGGTAGGCGCCGCGCTTCTTGCCGAAGCGGGCGTGGACGAGCTGCTGGTTGTCGATGCCGCGGAGCCAGCCCGTGTGCAGGCCACGCGAGAAAGTCATCTGCATCGCATAATCCTCTTCCTGACGGACCTGCGCGGCGGCGCGGTCGGCGTCGGCGCCCTTCGCAAAAGCATCCCAAGCGGCGTCGACCGCGCGGCGGTAGGCCTTCGTGATCGCCGCGACGTATTCGGGGGACTTCAGGCGGCCTTCGATCTTCAGCGAACGGATACCCGCGCGGATCAGGTCCGGGACCACCTCGATACCCGCCAGGTCCTGCGGGGAAAGCAGGTAGGCCTTGTCGCCGAGGTCGCGGACCACGCCGTCGACCACCAGCTCATAAGGGAGGCGGCAGGCCTGGGCGCATTCGCCTCGATTGGCCGAGCGACCGCCAAGGGATTCGCTCGTCAGGCACTGGCCGGAATAGGCGACGCAGAGGGCGCCGTGGACAAAGACCTCGAGGTCGAGCGGCGCGCCCTTGGCGGCCTGCTCGGTCTGCATCTTCTGCATCTCCGGGATCGAGACCTCGCGGCCGAGGACGGCCAGCGAAGCCCCGAGGTCACGGGCATAGTCGACGCCGGCGGCGCTCGTCACCGTCATCTGCGTCGAAGCGTGGATCGGGAAGTCAGGCGAGATACGACGGATCAGGCGGCAGATGCCGGGGTCCTGCACGATGGCCGCGTCGACGCCGGCGGCGATGATCGAGCGGAGCGTGCGGGCGGCTTCGGCGAGCTCGTCCGGGAAGATCAACGTATTGAAAGTCACGTAGCCCTTCACCCCGCGGCCATGAAGGTAGGCCATCAGCTCCGGCAGGTCGGACTCCTCGAAATTCTTGGCCCGGACGCGGGCGTTGAAGCGGCCCACGCCGAAGAAGACGGCGTCGGCGCCGTTCTCGACCGCTGCGCGGACGCAATCCCACTCCCCGGCCGGGGCGAGGACTTCCGGCTTACGAAGGGGAGAGATGAGGCTGGTGGCGGACACGAGGACAGGAAGGCATAGTCCGCCCTTCCCTGCAAAGAGCAATTAAGACCCCCGAACGGCCCCGCGGCGCTTCCGGGATTGCCCCGGGGCGGCCTTCCCGCCCTAATCGAACCCATGTCCGACAAGCTCGAAGAAATCTTCCAGATGCAGCAGGCGCTCAACAAGCGCATCGGCGTCGAAACCGCCGGCATGACCGAGGAAGAAAAGATCAAATGGGTCCTCAACTACCTCCGGGCGATGCAGCAGGAGATGGCTGAGCTGACCGACTCCGTGCCTTGGAAGTGGTGGGCCAAGTACCAGAAGTTCGACGAGCAGAACGCCCGCGTCGAGGTCATCGACCTCTTCCACTTCCTCATCTCCATCGCCCAAGTCCTCGGCATGTCCGCGGACGACGTCTACCAAGCCTACCTGAAGAAGAACGCGGTGAACCACCAGCGTCAGGATTCCGGCTACGTCAAGAAGGACGAGAACGACTCACG
>RFRI01000192.1 GCA_009924535.1 Verrucomicrobiota bacterium | reverse complement strand
GACCGAAGACCGCATTGTCGGCGGCGATGGTGAGGTCGCAGATGACATGGAGCACGTGGCCGCCGCCGATGGCGAAGCCGGCGACGAGGGCGATGACGACCTTGGGCATCGAGCGGATGAGGCGCTGGAGATCGAGGACGTTGAGGCGAGGCACGCCATCCTTGCCCATGTAGCCGCCTTTCTTGTCGCCGCGGATCTTCTGGTCGCCACCGGCGCAGAAGGCGAACTTGCCGTCGCTCTGCGGATTGGCGCCACGGAGGAGCACCACGCCGATCGTGGCGTCGTCGCGCGCATCCGCGAAGGCCTTCAGCATTTCCGCGACGGTGTCCGGGGTGAAGGCGTTACGGCGAGAGGGGCGGTTGATGGTCACGCGGGCGATCCCATCGGCCTTCTCGTACACGATGTCGGTGAACGCTCCCTGCTTTTGCCAACTGATCTCGGACTGCATGGGCTTAAGTTGGCGGGCAGGGCCCTTTTTTCCAACGAATAAGCGACGAGACGCTTGAAAATCGGCGAAGGCTCCCACACTTTAGCGGCCTATGGCCCGACTGACACCCGAACAGATTTCCAAGGTTTCCGCCTGGGTGGCGGAAGGAGCCACGCTTTCGCAGATTCAGGAGCGCCTTTCCTCTCAGCTCGAGGTCTCCATGACCTATATGGACGTGCGGTTCCTCGTGGACGACCTGAACCTTGCCCTGATCGAGAAGGAAGAGCCCAAGAAGCCGGAGGAGCCTGTCGCCGAAGCCGCTCCTGCTGCCGCGGGCGAGGCTGCGGCCGCTCCGACCGCCCAAGGCGCCGGCGTCGTGACCGTCGAGGTCGACACCATCGCCCAGCCTCATGCCATGGTCAGCGGCCACGTCACTTTCTCCGACGGCGAGAAAGCCGATTGGTACATCGACCACCAGGGCCGTCCGGGCATGGCCGCACGGTCGCCGGGCTACCGCCCGACTCCGCAGGACATCACGGATTTCCAGGTCAAGCTGGACGCCGCGCTCCGTCAGGCCGGCTACTGAGCGCTCAGCGCGTCTTCAGGATCGCCTCCGCCAAGACGAAGTCCGCCGGGCGCGTCAGCTTGAGGTTCACCGAAGGGTTCTCGACCAAGGAGACATCTTGGCCGACGAATTCGACGGCGGAACTGTCGTCGGTGACCTTGCGCTGGAGTTCGGCGACCTTGCGATAGGCCTTGAGGACGACGGAAGTGCGGAAGACCTGGGGCGTCTCCGCGGTCCAGACGAGGCCGCGATCGGGGGAGGTTTCGACCGAGGTCGAGCCAGCCCTCGCGATCTTGACGGTATCGGCGGCGCGACCAGCGAGGATGGCGGCACCGGTTTCCTTGGCCTTGTCGCGGACCTTCCGGATGGCTTCCGGGGAGACGAGCGGGCGGGCGCCATCATGGATGTGCACCAAGCCGGCGTGGCCTTCGCAGGTGTTGAGCGCAGCGAGGACGGAATCCTGACGTGATTCGCCTCCGGGCACGAACTCGACCGCGGTGGTGGCGGGCAGGTGGCCGGCGAGCTGGGCCTTCAGCTTGGCGAGCTGGGCCTCGTCGCGATAGGTGATGACCACCCGGGCGATGAGGCCCGTGTTCAAGAAGGCTTGCAGCGAATGGACGAAGACCGGCTTGCCGGCGAGGAGCGCGGTGATCTTGTCGTCGACGACCGCTTGCATGCGCCGCGCGGAACCCGCGGCGAGGAGGACCAGGATGTCGTCGGCGGCGCTCATGCGATCTCGCCGATGTCACGGCGGATGCGGAGCGTCTCCGCGGCGGGATCCTTGGCCTTGAGAATCGGGCGTCCGACCACGATGAAGCTCGCGCCCGCGGCGGCGGCCTGGGCGGGCGTCATCACGCGGTTCTGGTCGTCGCCGGCGGCATCGGGATAACGGATGCCGGGGGTCACGAGGGTCGGGCCGGCGCCAAGGTCCTGGCGGAGGATCGGGAGTTCGAGCGGGGAGCAGACGAGGCCGCCGATGCCGGAGTCGATGGCCATGCGACCGAGGAGGCGGACTTGTTCTTCGGGCGTACGGGCGACACCCGTGGCGGAGAGCTGGGCCTGATTCATCGAGGTCAGCACCGTCACGCCCAGCACCGTGCAATCGGGCAGGGTGGCCTTCGCGGCTTCGGCGGCGCGGGCGATCATCTCGGGCCCGCCGCACGCATGGATGGTGAGCAGCGAGCAGGGGCGGCCCTTGAGGCTTTTGATCGCGGACGAAACGGTGTTCGGGATGTCGTGGAACTTCAGGTCGAGGAAGACCTTGAAACCGAGGGCGTGGAATTCGTCGACGATGCCCGGACCGTGGCGCGTGAAGAGCTGGAGTCCGAGCTTCACCCAGGCGAGATTGCCGGCGAGCGGGCGGGCGAGCGCCAAGGCTTCCTCCTTGGTCTCTACGTCGAGGGCGAGGATGAGTCGGCAAGGCGAAGCCATGCCGTCTTTATGCGAACGGCCGGGCTTTCCTGCCAGCGTAAATCGTCCTTCCGTCCTGCTTACTTCTTCGCAGGCTTCTTCGGCGTCGGCGTGCTGGGCAAGGACGAGATATCGAAATTGAAGGCCTTGGCCGGCTGCTGGCCGAGCAGGTGGAGGCTGAACCATTCGGCCATGCGGACGTTGTCGTCGGCCATCTCGACCCAGCCGCCATGGGCGCCGCCGAGGCGGATCAGGACCTCGGCCTTGGCGCCGGCTTCCTTGGCGCGGGCGAGGTAGCGACGAGCCTGGGAGTCGGGGACGAGCGGATCGGCGTCGCCTTGGACGATGTAGGTCGGCGGGGTCTGGGCGCTGATCCAGAAGAGCGGGGAGAGTTCACGGCCGGCGCGATCGCGTCCTTCGGCCGTGGTGACGATCGGGCCGAACGCCGGAGCGCGGGTGGTCAGGGGGCCGATGCCATCCTTGCTGTCGCCTTCCTTGGCCCAGCTGAGGAAGTCGACCGGCGGGTAATAGCAAGCGACCGCGTTGACTTCGGAGCTCACGCGGTCGACCGGATCGGTCGCCTTCGGATTGGCGGCGATGACGCGCGTGCCGAGCATCAGGCTGAGGTGGCCGCCGGCGCTGCCGCCCGTCACGCCGATCTTGTTCGGGTCGATGCCGAACTTGGCGGCGTTGGCGCGGATGAAGCGGACCGAGCGCTGAAGGTCGGCGACGATCTCGTCGATATGGAAGCGCGGTTGCGTGCCGTGCACGACGACGAAGGTCGTGAAGCCGTGCTTCGTCCAGCCGCCGTCGCTGATGCCGTTGTGGTTCGAGTTCCAGCCGCCGCTGATGATCTTGATGACCGCGGCGCCGTTGGGCTTGGCCGGCGTGAAGACGTCCATCGTCAGGGCGACACCGTCATGCTTGGTGTAGATGACATCGGAGGTGCGAGTGACCTCTTGGGCGGAGCCAAGGGCACAGGTGAGGGCAAGCAGCAGGGAGGCGAGGAGTCTCATGGGGTTGACCCTAAGACACCGTAAAGCCGCCTAAGTTGCAAGCCGCTCAGGCCTTCAGTCGGAACTTGATGACGACCTTCAGGATTTCGGCCGCCGCGCCGACCTGCACGCCCGGCTGATGGCCGTCCTGCGGATGGAAGACCGCGAAGTTGCCGCGTCCGAGGGTCAGGAGCGCCGTGGGCGCGGTCGGGGCGGCGTATTTCTCGACGTCCTTCTCGGCGAGGTAGGGCTTCGTCACCACGAGGGTCTTCTGGTCCGTGTGGCCGCAATATTCGATTCCGTCGTACACGACCTGGATGTCGCCGTAGACCTGATGGGCTTCCCACATCTTGTCGGCGGCGGGGGCGGTCCGGTAGCGCTGGACGATGGCCACCAGGTCTTGGCCTTGAAGTTCATATTTTCCGTCCTCGGTCTTCACGTCGAAGGAACGGAGATAGGCGAAGGCTTTCGG
>RFRI01000191.1 GCA_009924535.1 Verrucomicrobiota bacterium | reverse complement strand
GATCACGGCCGCCTTCGGGTTCGTCTTGTCCTTGATGAACGCGCCGTCGATCGACTTCACGATCTCGGAGAGAACAGCTGTTCGGATTCCTTCTGGTCGAGGATGGTGAAGTCGGGCGAGCGGGAGGCCACGGCCGCGTTGCGGCGGAGGATGCGCTGGCCGATCGAGTGGAACGTGCCGCCCCAGAACTGCCCGCGCGGGACGCCGGTGAGGTCTTCGACGCGTTCGAGCATCTCCTTGGCGGACTTGTTCGTGAACGTCAGCAGCAGGATATCCCAGGGCTTGGCGCCCTGGTGGAGGAGCCAGGCGACGCGGTAGGTGAGGGTGCGGGTCTTGCCGGAGCCGGCGCCGGCCAGCACGAGCGCGGGTCCGCGCGGCGAGGTCACCGCGGCGTATTGCTCGTCATTGAGCTCGCCGCGGAAATCGACGGGAGGCAGGCCTTCCACGGGTTAGCGGGCGGGTCGCTGGCGGCGATCCATCAGGCTGAACTTCGCGACTTGTTCGTCGGCGCGGTAGGAGGAGCGGACCAGGGGGCCGGATTCGACGTGCTTGACGCCGGCGGCGAGCGCGAAGGTCTTCCACTCGGCGAACTCTTCGGGCGTCACCCAGCGGTCGATGGGCGCGTGTTCCTTGCTGGGCGAGAGATACTGGCCGATGGTCAGGATGTCGACGTCGGCCGCGGCGATGTCGCGGATGAGCTGCGCGACTTCCTCCTTCTGTTCGCCGATGCCGAGCATGATGCCGGTCTTCGTGATGAAGTCGCGGGACTTGGCGTGCTTGAGCACCCAGAAGGAACGTTCGTAGCGGGCGGTCTTGCGGATCGGGCGTTGGAGGCGTTCGACCGTCTCGAGGTTGTGGTTAAGGATGTCCGGACGCGCGTCGAGGAGCGTGTCGAGGTGCTCTTGTTCGCCGCGGAAGTCGGCCGGCAGGACTTCGATGGTCGTGTTCGGGCAACGGTTACGGGTGGCGCGGACGGTCGCGGCCCAGACGGAGGCGCCGCCGTCCTTGAGGTCGTCGCGGGCGACGGAGGTGATGACCACGTGCTTGAGGTTCATCAGGGCGATGGATTCGGCCACGCGGGCCGGTTCGCCGAGGTCGAGTTCGCTGGGGCGGCCGGAGAGCACGGCGCAGAAGGTGCAGGAGCGCGTGCAGACGTTGCCGAGGATCATCACCGTGGCGCTGCCGCGGGACCAGCATTCGCCCATGTTGGGGCACTGGGCGGATTGGCAGACCGTGTGCAGCTTATGCAGGTCGACGTTCTTCTTGGTCTCCAGGAAGTCCGGGCCGCTGGGGAGCTTGGCGCGGAGCCAGTCAGGTTTGCGGGCGGACTCGATCATGAAGGGAAGGCAACATTGCCGTCCGTGGCCGTTTTTCAACCTAACAAAGAAGAAGGGGTGCTCTCCTCCCGGAAAGCACCCCTTTTTGCTATGAGTTTCGACTCAGACCTTAGAAGGTCTTCTTCAGGGAGACGGCCGTGATGCTCTTGCCCTTTTCGATGTCCGAGTAGGACACGGAGCCGGTGAAGCCGAGCACCGGGTAGTTGAGGGCGATCGCGTAGTCGTCCTTCTTGGAGGCACGGTCGTTGCCGTAGTGGAGGCCGAGGTTCAGGCCCTTGATCTGGGCGATGTCGTAGCTGTAGTTGGCTTCGTAGTAGTAGTCGGAGAGGGTGCCGTTGACGCCCTTGGAGACCTTGAGGTTCAGGCCGGCGTAGGTGGCCGAGACGTTGGCTTCGCCACCGTTAGCGGCGGTGTTGTAGGTGTAGTTGATGTAGCCGACGGAGACGTCGACGGCGCCCACCTTGAAGCCGTAAGCGGCGTAGAGGTCGATCTCGAGGCTGCCGAGGGCAGAGGAGACGTTGGAAGCCCAGATGCCAGCCGAGAGGCCGGAGCTGTGGGAGACGTCGTAACCAGCCGAGACAGCGGTCTTGCCCGCGGTCTGGGAGAGACCACGGAAGACGTAGTCGCTGGAGATGGCGACGTTGCCCGAGGTGGTGTACGCCGGGGTGGCGGGAGCAGCCTGAGCGATGCTCGCGGCGGCGGTGAGGGTGAGGAGGGTGATGGAGGTGTGCTTCATGGCGGGCTTTGATGTGCCTAAAGCTTAACAAAACTCCATATATTTCGACAATCCTGTGAAGATTGGCGAATAAACCCCAATGTTTGTCTAAAAGTATACCAGAATTGCCTTAATTTAAGCGTCAAAACGCTGACCTTAACCGAGATAGCATTCGAGGTGAGCCTCGGCCGACTTCGCCCAGCTGAACTCTGCCGCCATCGCGGTCTTCTGAAGTGCCTTATAGGAGGCAGGTTGCTGATAAAGCTCCAGCGCCCGACGCAAGGCCCATTCGATGCCTCCTTGGTCGGCGTGCTCGAAAACGATGCCGGTGCCTTTTTTCTTACCGTCCCAGCCGCTCACGGTATCGGCCAGCCCGCCGGTGGCGCGGACGATCGGGAGGGTGCCGTAGGCCATGGAATACATCTGGTTCAGTCCGCAGGGCTCGAAGCGGCTGGGCATGAGGAAGAAGTCGCTGCCGGCCTCGATCCGGTGGGAGAGGCCGTTGTCATAGCCGATGCGGACGGCGCAGAGTTCGGGGAAGTCGGCGGCGAGACGCTTGAATTCGTTCTCCAGCCACGCGTCGCCGCTGCCGAGCAGCGCGAACTGGAGCTTTCCTTCGCGTAAGAATTTAGGCAGCACGCGGACGGCGAGATCCAGCCCTTTCTGTTCCCAGAGGCGCGAGACGACGCCGAAGAGAGGGACTTCGCGGTCCGAGGCCAGGTTGAGCTCGCGCAGCAGGGCGGTTTTGCACCCGGCCTTGCCTGCCGGCTGCTTGGCGGAGAAAGCGCCGGCGATATGTGGGTCGTCTTCCGGGTTCCACTCATCGCGGTCGACGCCGTTCAGGATGCCGCGCAGGTCTCCTGCGCGCCGGCGGACGACATCGTCGAGGCCGTAGCCGAAGGCGGGGGTGAGGATTTCCTTCGCGTAGGTCGGGCTGACGGTGATGACCTTGGCCGAGTGCAGGATGCCTCCTTTGAGGAAGTTGACGCCGCCGAGGCATTCGAGTTCCAGCGGGTTCCAGAGGAAGGCGGGTAGGCCGAGGTAGGCCATCAGGCGCTTCGGGTAGAGTCCTTGATGCTGCAGGTTGTGGATCGAGAGCACGGTCTTCGCTCCGCCGAGCGCGGACTGCTTGAGGGTGGTGTTGAGCAAGACCGGGACGAGGCCGGCGGTCCAGTCGTGGCAATGGATGACGTCGGGAATCCAGCTGGTCGTCAGGCACGCGTCGAGGCCGGCTCTCCCGAAGAAGGCCGCGCGTTCGCCGGCGTCGTCCCTCACCGGGTAGATCTCCCGGGCGCCGTAGAAGTCCTCGTGTTCGACGAACCAAGCTTCGAAGTCAGGCGAGACCGGGAGCGTGCGGATGCGGCAGCCGGCCTTACGTGGGTCGCCATTCACGCCGACCTTGAGGGACTCGATGAGCGTGCCCATCTTCTCGCGGCCGGGTACGGAGCCATAAAGGGGGGTCACCGCGCGGACTTCATGCCCCTTGGCGGCCAGGGCCTTGCCTAGCGCTACGGTGGCGTCACCGAGCCCGCCGGCCTTGGACCAGGGCGCCAGTTCGGGAGTCACGAAAAGGATTCTCATGCGGAAGGTCGGTTGTCGCGGGGTCGTCCGAGTCGGTTGAGCAACGGGACGAAGGCCACGAGGATAATCAAGGCGGCGACCATGGCGACATTGCCAGCCAAATCATGGACGGTGCCGAGCGAAGAGAAGCCGGGCTGCCCATGTTCGATGCCGGCGAAATCGCGTTCGAGCGACTTCGAGCCCTGGTGCAAGGCGTGGAAGGTGAGGTAAGTGTTGCGTCCGATGTTGAGCAGGATG
>RFRI01000020.1 GCA_009924535.1 Verrucomicrobiota bacterium | reverse complement strand
GCCTGGCCCCCACCTCGCCCAGAGCGCGAAGCCCGGCCGCCTGTTCGTGGTTGCCGACTCCGACTTCATGATGGACCCGTTCACGGTGCGCCAGCGTCAGGTCGGCGGCCAGGCCGCGATGGAACCGATCAACGATAACCTCGGCTTCGTGATCAGCGTGCTCGAGACCCTCGGCGGCAGCGACGAACTCGTCAGCCTGCGTTCGAAGGGCACCTCGCTGCGTCCCTTCAAGAAGGTCCAGGACCTCGAACGCGTCGCCCAGCTCCGCTACCAGGCGAAGCTCGACGAGATCGAACGCCGCCTCGAGGAGGCCAACGCGAAGGTCACCGAGCTCTCCAAGCAGACCGGCGGCGTGACCGCCAAGGGCATCGTCATCACGCCCGAGATGCAGCGCGAGATCGAGAAGTTCCAGGTCGAGGCCGACAAGCTTTCCGAAGAACGCCGCGTGATCCGACGCGGGCTCAGCGAGGACGTCAATTCCCTCGGCCGGCGCCTGCAGGTGCTCAACCTGCTCGCCGGACCGGCGTTGGCCCTCCTCTTCGGCCTGCTCTACACCCTGGCCCGTCGCCGCAAGCTTTCGTAATCCGCCATGCGCAACAAGAACCTGCTCATCGCCACGCTCGTCCTCGGGCTCATCGCCTTCGCGGCCGTCCGCCTCACGCGCGAGGCGCCCAAGGCCGAAGCCGAGAAGAAGCCGCTCGTCGAAGCCGCCCTGCTCGACGGCGCGAAGTCGCTCACGATCAAGGCCAACAACAAGAGCGTCACGGTCGAGAAATCCGCCGACGGCTGGACCGTGAAGGAGAAGCTGGGGCTTCCCGCCGACGTCGAGAACCGCCTGCTGCCGCTCATCCGCGGACTCCAGAAGGCCAATAACTTCGGCCAGCTCACCGCGAACCCGAAGCGGCTCGAGAAACTCGGCCTCGCCGATTCCTCGCTCACGCTGGTCGGGCCGGACGGCAAGCCGACGACGATCCAGTTCGGCAAGCCGACCGAAGACGGCCTCGGCGCCAGCGCCCGCCTCGCCGGCCAGGAGTTCGCGATCCGTACCGACTTCTCGGCGTACCTCGAAGGCGACCCGCTTTCCTGGGTCGACCTGACGCTGTTCTCCGCCAAGCCCGCCGAGATCAAGTCGATCGACTTCGAGTGGAAGGACGGCAAGTCCTCCTTCTCCCGCAAGGAACTCGGCGCCCTCTTCACGGGCAAGGAAGGCCAGGCCGTCGAGGACATCGTCGCCACGCTGGCGACCGTCCGCGCCGCCGATGCCGTCGCCCTCGACGACAAGGATGCCGCGAAGGCCGCCCGGTCCGCGCAGGTGAAGCTGACGCTCTTCGACGGCTCCTCGGTCACCTTGCTGTTCGCGAAGCTCGCCGGCACGTCGCCCAACGACCAAGGCAAGACCTTCGTGCGCGTCGAACACTCCGACCCCAAGCACAAGGCTAACGCCACCGGCAAGAAGGCCCTCTTCATCGCCGCGCCTTGGCTCGCCGAACAGGTCCCCGGCTCGCTGGCCGACTTCAAGAAAAGCCTGCAGCAGCCCGCCGCCGAACCCGCGGCGCCGACCATCCAGATTCCCGGACCCGCCCCGGCCATCATCACTTCGCCCGAAGTTAAGGTGAAATAAGGGCGGTTTCGCAAAAGCCCTTGCCTCCCGAGGCGAGGGCTTTTTTGTGTCTGCTACCGATGGCCGCCGCCGAATCCCAGTCCCTCAGCACCTACCTGCCCGCCCTCGTGCAGATCGTCCTGGGCCTCTCGATCCCCGCGGTCATCCTGATCGTCAGCCACGTCTTCGGCCAGCGCGCCAAGGGCAACTACATCAAGGATAAGGCCTACGAATGTGGCCTCCCGATGGAAGGGAAGCCCCACCCTCGCTTCGCCGTGAAGTTCTACGTGACGGCGATGCTCTTCATCCTCTTCGACATCGAAGTCGTCTTCCTCGTGCCTTGGGCCCTGGTCTACCGCGAGTTCCTCGCCGCCGGCATCGCCATCACGGCCGCCACCGCGGTCTTCCTCGGCGTCCTCGTGCTCGGCCTCGCCTACGAGTTCAAGCGCGGCGCGCTGGAGTGGGAGAAGTAAGCGCGGCCCGTGCTTGCGACGAGAAGGGCGCCCATTCGGGCGCCCTTCTCGTTTACGTCGATACCCAAGGCCACAAGAAGCGACGCATCGGCCATAGGGTGACGTTTACCGGTAGACTCCCTTCAGACATGGCCTAGAAAAGACCCCATGAACCTCACCCCCGTGTTCGCCACCGTCCTCGCCGCCGACGTCCCCTCCGAAGTCTACGGCAAGATCTTCGTCGTCTGCTTTCTCGCCGTCTCCCTGGTCGCCGCCCTCGCCTTCAGTATCCGCGGCCTCTGGCTGATCTTCGAGAAAGCCGGCCACGAGGGCTGGAAGGCCATCATCCCGGTCTACCATCACGTGATCCTCACCCGCATCGCCGGCCTTTCGGCCTGGTGGACGCTCCCGCTGCTACTGGTGATTCCTTTCCTCAAGGCCCACGACAAGGGACCGAAGCTGCTCTGCCTCGCCTTGCTCGCCATCTGGTGGATCTGGCTCTGCCAGCGTATCGCGAAGCGCTTCGGCAAGGGCTTCGGCTTCGGCCTCGGCCTCGCCCTCCCGGGCACGGACTTCTATTTCCGCACGGCCCTGGCCTTCGACAAGTCGACCTATAACCCGCAGCCCTGAGCCATCGGTTGGTCGAAGATAAAAAGGCGCCCGCTCGGGCGCCTTTTTTATTTGGCCGACTTACCCTTGAGGTGCTGGTCGAAGAAAGCCGTCACCAGCGGACGTAGGTCGCGCTGCTTGGGCTGCAGGTCGAACGTGTGCGGCGCGTCGGGAATGACCTCGAGCGCGCACGGCGCGCCCTGGGCCTTGGCGATCCGGAGATAGGTTTCGCTCTGGCTCAGCGGGACGGTGACGTCCGCCGTGCCATGCACGAGCAGCATGGGCGGATCCTTGGCGTCGAGATAGGCGATGGGCGACCCTTTCTTATAAAGTTCGGGCGCCTCTTCGCGGGTCTTCGCGAACATCTTCATGTCATGATAATTCATGAGATCGACGGCGCCGTAGAAACCGACGGCACAGGTGACGCGCGCCGAGACATCCTGATAGGGCTCGCCCTTGACGGCGTCGAAGCCGTCCGCCGGCCCGGTCGTGGCGAGCATCATGGAGAGGTTGCAGCCGGCCGAACAGCCGATGACGCCGATCTTCTCCGGGTCCACGCCGAGATTGGCGGCCTCCTTGCGGAGATAACGCACGGCGGCCTTGGCGTCGTAGACGCTCTGCGGCCAGGTGACCTGACCCTGCGTCCGCCGCAGCTTGTAATTGATGCTCATGCAGACGTAGCCCTTGAGCGTGAGGTTCTCGCTGATGTTGAGCTCGCGGTTGCGCGCCTTGTCCCCGTCGTTGAAACCGCCGCCATGGATGACGATGATGCCGGGGAGCGGCTTGGTCTTATCGAGGTCGAGCGGCGAGTAGATGTCCGCCTTCTCCTTGCGCGTGCCGCCGAGGTACGCGACGTCCTTGAGGACCGCGACGGTCTTAGGATAGACGGGGACCTTCTTGAGCGCGGCCGGGGTGTCTTCGGAGGCCGGCTCGGCGACGGATTTCGCGACCGGCGCGGGCTCGGCGGCGCAAAGAAAGGCGGCCAGGGTAAGCATGAGGGGCATGCTTTCTGGATACACTCCCGCCGGCTTCCGTCAATGAATCAGGGACCGCAGATGCCGCAGCCGCCGGGCAGTTCGCGGAAGAAGTCGTGCCCCTTGTCGTCGACGAGGATGAAAGCGGGGAAATCGACGACTTCGATCTTCCACACGGCCTCCATGCCAAGCTCCGGATAATCGATGACCTCGACCTTGCGGATGTTCTCCTGCGCGAGGATGGCCGCGGGGCCGCCGATCGAGCCGAGGTAGAAGCCGCCATGAGCCTTGCAGGCGTTGGTGACGGTCTCGCCACGGTTGCCTTTGGCGATCATGACCAGCGAGCCACCATGCTTCTGGAAGAGTTCGACGTAGCTGTCCATGCGACCGGCGGTGGTCGGGCCGAACGAACCGGAAGCCATGCCGACCGGCGTCTTGGCGGGGCCGGCGTAGTAGACCGGATGGTCCTTGATATACTGCGGCAGGCCTTCGCCCTTCTCAAGGCGCTCGCGGATCTTGGCGTGCGCGATGTCGCGGGCGACGACGAGGGTGCCGGTGAGCGCAAGGCGGGTGGTGACGGGATGCTTCGACAGCTCGGCGCGGATGTCCGCCATGGGCCGGTTGAGGTCGATCTTCACGACCTTGGTGGCGTCGGCGTGCTTACGCGCGTCGGCGGGAATGAAGCGGCCGGGGTTCGTCTCGAGCTGCTCGATCCAGATGCCGTCCTTGTCGATCTTGGCCTTGGCGTTACGGTCGGCGGAACAGGAGACGGCGAGGCCGATCGGGCACGAGGCGCCGTGACGCGGCAGGCGGACGACACGGACGTCGAGGGCGAACCACTTGCCGCCGAACTGCGCGCCGATGCCGAGCTGGTGCGCGACCTTGAGGAGCTCGGCTTCGAGCGCGGTGTCGCGGAAGGCGCGGCCATGCTCGCTGCCGGAGGTCGGCAACGCGTCGTAGTAGTGGGTGGAGGCCAGCTTGACGGCCTTCATGGTCGCCTCGGCGGAGGTGCCGCCGATGACGAACGCGAGGTGATACGGCGGGCAGGCGGCGGTGCCGAGGGACTGCATCTTCTCGGTGAGGAACTTGACGAGGGACTTCGGATTCAGGACCGCCTTGGTCTCCTGGTAGAGGTAGCACTTGTTGGCGGAGCCTCCGCCCTTGGCGACGAAGAGGAACTCGAACTTCGAGCCGCTGACGGCGGCGATTTCGATCTGCGCGGGGAGGTTCGTGCCGGTGTTCTTCTCGGTATAGAGGTCGAGCGGCGCGAGCTGCGAGTAACGCAGATTGTTCTGCGCGTAGGCCTGATAGACACCCAGCGAGAGCGCTTCGGCATCGTCGCCGCCGGTCCAGACCTGCTGGCCCTTCTTGGCGGTGATGGCGGCGGTACCGGTATCCTGGCAGAATGGCAGCACGCCCTTCGCGGCGACCTCGGCGTTACGCAGCATCGCGAGCGCGACGGCGCGGTCGTTGTCGCTGGCTTCCTTGTCCGCGAGGATCGCGGCGACCTGCCCGAGGTGCTCGGTGCGGAGATAAAAATTGATGTCGTGCAGCGCCTGATTGGCGAGGAGCGTGAGGGCTTCCGGGGCGACCTTGAGGACAGGCTTGCCGTCGAACTCGGCGACGGAGACATGCTCCTTGGTGAGCAGGCGATACTGCGTGGTATCGGGCCCCAGCGGGAAAGGTTCCTGGTAATGGAAGGGAGAAGCCATCGCCGTCACGATACGGCCCGCCCCCTTGCCCGCAAATGGAAACAGGTCAGCGCGCAGGCATCAGCGCCGGCGCACCGATCCGCACGTCGCCCAAGACCGACCCTTCGGGCAGGTCGACGGAGACCAGAGCCAGCCCGACGCCGCCGGCCGCGGAACGTACGGTGCCGACACCCTTCCCTTCGGGCGTCTTCAGTTCCTGCCCGACGGACACGGGACCCGACACGCGTCGCAGGATGCGGCGAAGCGAGCCCATCGATTGGATGCGGGCCATGACTTCCTGACCGAGGTAGCAGCCCTTGGTGTAGCTAACCCAAGCCTCAAGCCCGCACTCTTGGGGGAACTCATTGGCTCCGCAATCGGCGGGTACGGCCGGCACGCCGGCGGCGATGCGTAACGCGTCGAGCTCGGCGAGCGTAGCCGACTCGCCTGGAACGGACATGCCGACCGGCGTGAGGACATCCCAGGCAGTGACGCCGAAACGCTTCGTGACGAAAAACTTCGCGCCCGGGATGGCCGGTTCCGCGCCCCAGACGACCCACTTCTGCCAAAGGGGTGATTCATCCGTCGCGACGACGTCGTCGGCGATGACGTTCGCGGTCACCACGGCGATGAGGTCCGCGGCAGCGAGATGCGGACAGAGCAGAAGGAACGACCCGTCGGCTTCCTTCGCGATGACCGTGTGCGCGAGTACGCGGCCCTTGCGATTGAGCCAGAGCGCGTCGGTCACCGCGACGCTACGCAGATCCGCCGAGCACTGCCCTTGCAGGAAGGCCGCCGCGTCCTCGCCCGTCACCCGGATGACCGCGGTGTCAGCTTTGGCGCAACGCAGAGACATCAGAGGACCTTCCAAAGCAGGGCGATGCCATGCAGGACGAGGTTCGCGTAGATCGCTGCCATCACATCGTCCAATACGATACCGAAGCCTCCGGGCAGCTTCTCGAGCGCCTTGATACCGAAAGGTTTGGTGATGTCGAAAAGCCGGAACAGCAGGAAACCGAGCAGGATGAAGAGAAGCGAGGATTTGCCGGCGTAGACGTAGGGATTGAAGAGGAACACCAATGGCATCGCAGCGAATTCGTCGAGGATGACCTCGGACGGATCCTTCTTGCCGATGAAGGCCGCGGCCACGCCGCACAGCAGGATCGCCATCAGGACGACGAGCGAGTCGAAGATGAATTCATGCGGCCCTTGTTTGTCATGCGCGAGTCGCACTACGACCGCCCACCATAGCAGCCCGGCCGCCGAACCCCACGTGCCCGGCGCCTTGAGGCGTCCGAGCGGACCGAGCGTCGCGATCTGGACGATCATGAAGCCAGGCCCGGCAGGTGACGACGATGGCGGATGAGGTAGCTCGCGCCGGAGACCACGGTGATCGCCACCGACAGCCAGAAGAGCGACATGATGATGACCTCCCAGTGCTGGTGCCATTCGGCCGAGAGATGCCAATGCGTCTCATAGGCGCGCAGGCCGATGAGATGACCGATGGCGATGATCTGCAGGAAGGTCTTGATCTTGCCAAGGCCCTCGGCCTCGAGGACCTGGCCCGAAGCGGCGGCCACGAGGCGCAGGCCGGTGATCAGGAACTCGCGGATGATGATCAGCATCACGCCGAAGGACGTGTAGAGCACCGTACCGCCGTCCACGGGAAGCGGCTGTCCGGCATCACTCCAGCGCGGAACCGGCAGGCAGTCGATGGCGGCGAGGCCGACGAGCAGGCCGAGGATGAAGATCTTGTCGACCAGCGCGTCCATGAGGCGGCCGAAGTCGGTCACGGCGTTCAGCTTGCGGGCGATCCAGCCGTCGAAGATGTCCGTCAGGGCGGCCAGGATGAAGAGAGCCAAGGCGGCGCTCGCCCAAGGGCCGGCCCAGTAGGTCCAGAGGGTGATCAGGAAGATCGCCGGCAGGCGGGCGGCTGTCAGGAGATTGGGGAGATGCCTAAGAAAACGCATGTGGGCTTGCCGAAAGGATGTTCCCGCCCGAGAGTATGCCGCAACAGGAAAACGATGTCCCGCCTCCAACGCATCGCCGTCTACCCCGGCACCTTCGACCCGATCACGCTGGGGCACCTGGACGTCCTCCGTCGCGCCTCGCGCCTTTTCGATCAAGTCATCGTCGCCGTGGCGGCCAGCGACAGCAAGCACCCCTGGTTCAACGTCGAGGAGCGCCTCGGCATGGCCCGCCAGGCCTGCAAGGGCATCCGCAACGTCAAGGTCCTCGAACTCGAAGGCCTGACGGTCGAGTTCGCCCGCAAGCACCAGGCGGCCGCCATCATCCGCGGCCTCCGTAAATTCAGCGATTTCGAGTTCGAATTCGACCTGGCCCATGCCAACCGCCTGATGGCCCCCGAGATCGAGACCGTCATCCTGATGCCCAGCCAGGACCAGTTCGTGACCTCCTCCAGTTTCGTCAAGGACATCGCCCGCCATAAGCTCTCGCAGGCCGCGGCCTTCGTCCCCCGGTGCGTCCTGCCTCATCTACGCCGAAGGTTGGCCGAAAAGGCCTGAAAAGGCCTGCCTTCCGCTGTTGACCGTGGGGGGTAGTTCTATTTGCTCGGCCATTCCCCCCGCTACGTCCGCCGACCCGGGGCCTCCCTCCCTTTTATACCTACCATGGACATCAAAATCCAAGAAACTAACCCGACCCGCCGCTCCGTCACCGTGACGGTCCCCGCCGCGGCCGTCGCCGCCGCCGAGAAGGAAGTCCTGAAGGGCTTCTCTCGCGAGGCCGCCCTTCCCGGCTTCCGCCCGGGCAAGGCCCCCGAATCCGTCGTGCGCCTGAAGTACAGCAAGCAGATCGCCGACGAAGTCAGCCAGCGCCTCCTCTCCCAGGGCTACGAACGCATCCAGCAGGAAAAGTCTTTCACGGTCTACACCGTCGCCGACGTCCAGAAGGAAGCCGGCTCCGGCGCCGACGCGGTCTTCCGCTACGAAGTCGACGTCGTCCCTGACTTCAAGACCCCGGACTGGAAGTCCGTCAAGGTCCCCGCCGAGACGATCACGGTCACCGACGCCGACATCGACGAGCACCTGAAGAAGATCCTCGAACAGCGCGCCCGCTACGAGAAGACCGATGACGCCGCCGCCAAGGGCGACTACGTCCGCATCGGCTACGTCGGCACCGTCGACGGCAAGCCCGTCTCCGAACTCGACGCCGAAGCGAAGTCCTACGGCAGCGCCGAATCCACCTGGGAAGAAGCCGGTGCCGAAGGCGCCGCCGTCGCCGTCCCCGCCATCGCCCAGGCCGTGATCGGCCTCAAGGCCGGCGCCACCGCCCAGGCCGAATACGTCTTCCCCGCCACGCATGAGCGCGAAGCCCTCCGCGGCAAGAAGGTCGCTTACGCCATCAGCGCCAGCGAAGTCCGCCGCAAGGAACTCCCGAAGGTCGACGAAGCCTTCTGCAAGGCCGTCGGCGTGAAGGATGAAGCCGAACTCCGCGAACAGCTCCGCAAGGGCATCGAAGGCTCGAAGCAGCAGGCCGCCGAGACCGCCCGCCGCGAAAAAGCCGTCGACGCCCTCCTCGCCGGCCAGGACTTCCCTCTCCCGGAATCCGCCATCCTCTCCGTCGCCCAGGGCCTCTTCTACCAATACGCCGAGATGCGCCTGCGCAGCGGCACGAAGGCCGAAGAACTCGAGACCCAGCGCGACGACATCCTCGCCGAAGCCAAGAAGGCCGCCGCCCTCCGCGTCCGCGCCCAGTTCGTCCTCTCCCGCATCGCCGAAGAGCTGAAGCTCGAAGTGACCCGCGAAGAACTCGGCTCCGCGATCATGCAGGCCGCCCAGGCCAGCCAGACCCAGCCCGAAAAGCTGGTCAAGGACCGCCAGCGCCTCGCCGAACTCCGCCGCGACGCCCTCCTCAACAAGGCCCTCGACGCCGTCCTCGCGGGCGGCATCGCTGCCTAAGGTTGAGATTTCGCCCATTCCGGGCACAGTCCCCCTCGTACCACCATGTCCTACATCATCCCTAACGTCGTCGAACGCGACGCCCGTGGCGAACGAGCCTGGGACATCTACAGCCGCCTGCTCAAGGACCGCATCATCTTCATCGGCTCGCCGATCTACGACGAGGTCGCCAACGCGGTCATCGCGCAGCTGCTCTTCCTGCAGATGGAAGACCCGAAGAAGGACATCTCGATCTACATCAACTCCCCCGGCGGCTCGGTCACCGCAGGCATGGCGATCTACGACACGATGAACTTCCTCACGTGCGAGATCAACACCTACTGCATCGGCCTCTCGGCCAGCATGGCCTCGGTGCTCCTCGCCGCCGGCACGAAGGGCAAGCGCCACGCGCTCCCGAACTGCCGCGTGATGATCCATCAGCCCAGCGGTGGCGCGGGCGGGCAGACTTCCGACATCTCGATCGCCGCGAAGGAAATCCTCCGCTGGCGCGACACGCTCAACCACGTCCTCGCCAAGCACAGCGGCAAGACGGCCGAGGACCTGATGCGCGACTCCGATCGCGACTTCTACATGACGGCCGAGCAGGCGAAGGCCTACGGCCTCGTCGACCACGTCGTGGCGCCTAAGGCGGTCCGCGCCTAAGCGCATGGCCGGGGATCGCGCCGAGAGCTGCTCCTTCTGCGGCAAGCCCGCCGCCCAGGCCGGCAAACTGATCGCCGGTCCCGCCGGCGTCGGCATCTGCGACGCCTGCGTCTCGACCTGCGGCCGCCTCCTCGATCGCGAGAAGTCCCGCGACACCAAGCCCTCCGCCGGCGGCCCCGCGATGCAGGAAGCCCCCGCGAAGCACCCGCTCGCCCCGATCAAGCTGATCCCGCCGACGCAGCTCCGACTCGAACTCGACGCGCACGTCATCGGCCAGGCCCACGCGAAGAAGGTCCTCTCCGTCGCGGTGTTCAACCACTACAAGCGCCTCAACGACCGCCTGACCAAGGCCACCGCCGCCCAGGCCGGCGACCTCGCCGACGTCGAACTCGACAAGAGCAACGTGCTGCTCATCGGCCCGACGGGCACCGGTAAGACGCTCCTCGCCCGCTCCCTCGCCCGCATGCTCGACGTGCCGTTCGCGATCGCCGACGCGACCACGCTCACCGAGGCCGGCTACGTCGGCGACGACGTGGAGACGGTCATCCTGCGCCTCCTGCAGTCCGCCGACATGGACGTCGAACGCGCCCAGCGCGGCATCGTGTTCATCGACGAGATCGACAAGATCGGCCGTAAGTCCGACTCGGCCTCGATCACCCGCGATGTCTCGGGCGAAGGCGTCCAGCAGGCGCTGCTCAAGCTCCTCGAAGGCACGGTCTGCAACGTCCCTCCCGCCGGCGGACGCAAGCACCCGGAACAGCAGTGCATCCGCGTCGACACGGCCGACATCCTCTTCATCTGCGGCGGCGCCTTCGCCGGCCTTGACCGCATCATCGCCCGCCGCGGCGGCGCGAAATCCCTCGGCTTCGTCCCCCCGCAGAACGACAAGCCTTCGCTCTCCGCCGAACAGATCGTCGCAGGCCTCCAGCCTGAAGACCTCTTCTCCTTCGGCATGATCCCGGAATTCGTCGGCCGTCTGCCGGTCATCTCCGTCCTCGAACCCCTCGACCGCGAGGCGCTGATCCGCATCCTCACCGAACCGCGTAACGCCGCGACGAAGCAGTACCGCAAGCTCTTCGCCCTCTCAGGCATGACGCTCGAATTCAGCCACGAATCCCTCGAGGCCGCCGCCGACAAGGCGCTCGCCCTCGGCACCGGCGCCCGTGGCCTCCGCTCCGTCCTCGAAGGCGTGCTGCTCGACACGATGTACGCGCTGCCCGAAGCCGCCCCCGGCTCGAAGTTCACGGTGACGGCCGAGGCGATCCGCGGCGAGCAGCCGGTCACGGTCTCGGCCGCCTCGCCGAAGAAGAAGGCCTCCTGATTCCCATGCTCGCCTATCCGGCCATCGATATCCGCGGCGGTCGCTGCGTCCGCCTCAGCCAAGGTCGCGACGACGCGCGCACCGACTACTACAAGGACCCGGTCGAGCCGGCCATCGTCTTCGCCCAGGCCGGCGCGGCGTGGATCCATGTCGTCGACCTCGACGGCGCCTTCGGCGGCGCTCCTCTCAATCTCCCCACTCTCCAGCGCATCGCCGCGCTCGGCCCGAAGATCCAGTTCGGCGGCGGCATGCGCGACCGCGCGACCGCCGAAGCCGCTTACGCCGCCGGCGCCAGCCGCGTCGTCATCGGCACGCGCGCCGCGACCGATCCTGCTTTCCTCCGCGAGATGGCCAAGGCCCATGGTCCTCGCCTCGCGGAGGAAAGCAGGATCGGTCGCGGCGCGCGTGCCGATGACGACGCGGCTGGCGCCGGCGGCGTAAGCGGCTTCGGCGGTCGCGCGAAGAGGTCCTGAAGGTCTGCCCCTGCGGCGTCATCGCCTCCGGTGGCGTGTCCGGCACGGAAGATGTCGCGCGCCTCGCCGCGATGGCCAAGGCCTATCCGAACCTCGTCGGCGCCATCGTCGGCAAGGCCCTCTACGAAGGCCGTTGCGACGTGGCCGGCCTGCTCAAGGCGACCGGCGAACGCTGAGCTCCGGAGCGGCAAAACGCCCTTCCGATGCTTGCCAAGCAAGCACCCCCGACCAACATCGGCATCCCATGGCCTTGTTCCGCCCGTTCACCGCGCTGTTCGCGACGCTCCTGCTCGCGGGACCGCTCGCGGCGTCGGCCGAAGACAAGCCGTTGACGGTGGAAATCGTCGTAGCCAAGGCTCGCGCGGCACTGACCTCCGACGTCGCCGCTTTGGACAAAGTGAAGACGCTCCGCATGGAGTTCGCCGCCGCCGACCCCCAAGGCAAGGAGA
>RFRI01000190.1 GCA_009924535.1 Verrucomicrobiota bacterium | reverse complement strand
CGACCGCATCGGCCGCGTGAAGGCGATGTCCTTCAGCATCCTCTTCTACTCGATCTTCAGCGGGGTCTGCTATTTCGCCACGGACCCGACGCACCTCGCCGCCGCCCGTTTCATGGCCGCGCTCGGCATGGGCGGCGAATGGGCCCTCGGCGTGGCCTTGGTCATGGAGGCGTGGCCGGAACGGCATCGTTCCAAGATGGCGGGCTTCATCGGCATGGCTGCCAATCTCGGCATGGTCCTCGTCGGCTGCATGGCGCTGGCTTATCCGGCCGACGGCTCCTCGTGGCGCATCCACTTCCTCATCGGCGCTTCGCCGGCGATCCTCACCTTGCTGATCCGTCTCTTCGTCCCCGAGTCCGAGAAGTGGGAGCGTTCGGCCGCGAAGGAGGCCGCGTCCGTCGTCCCTTCCCGTTCCAAGATCGGTGAGGTGTTCAGCGGTGAGCTCCGTCGCACCACCATCGCCGGCATCCTGATGGTCTCCGTGGTCTTCGTCGGTACGTGGGGCGCGGTGCAGTGGATCCCGCTTTGGATCGGCGACCTGGCCGGCCCAGATAATCCCCGGGCCAAGGCCTTTGCGATGGTCATCGTCTCCGTCGGCGCCTGCACGAGCACGTTCATCGCGCCTTTGCTGTTGGCGAAGCTTCCGCGCCGGCGCGGTTACCAACTGCTTTGTCTCTTCGCTTTGGCGGCCACCGTGTGGATCTACCGCACGCCTGCCGACTGGAGCGGTCCGCGACTCTTCGATATCTTCCCGTGGGTGATGGCGCTCAAGGTCTTCACGCTCGGGATGGCAGCCACGGCCTTCTTCGGCTTCTTCCCGCTTTACCTTCCGGAACTCTTTCCGACCCGTGTCCGCGCGACTGGTCAGGGGATCTGCTACAACACCGGCCGGCTGGTGGCGGTGCCGTTCGTGCTGCTCAGCGGCAAGTTGGTGACGACACTGGGAGGCTATCAGCAGGCTGCGGCGGCCATCACGCTCGTCTACGGTATCGGGCTGTTCGTCGCGTTCCTCGGCAAGGAAACCTCGGGCCAGGTTCTGCAGGACTGATCGACGATGAATCCTCGCGACGTCCAGATCCGCGCGGTGCGCTGGCATGCCTTGCCAGTGACCTTGCGCCTTCCCCTTAAGTTCGGCCACGAGACCCTCACGAGCGTGGTCTGTGCCCGCGTCTGCGTCACGGTCGAGAAGGCCGACGGTTCCCGGGCCGAAGGGTGGGGCGAGACCCCGCTCAGCGTCCAGTGGGTCTGGCCTTCGCCGGTGCCTTATGACGTCCGCCTGAGGGCGCTGCAGGATTTCTGCGACACGCTGACCGACGCATACGCGGCCTTCGACGCCCGCGGCCATGCGATGGAGATCGGCCATGACTTCCTCGAGGAAGCGCTGCCGGGCGTCCTGAAGAAGTTCAACGCCGGCCTGCCCGAAGGCGTAGCCCTCCCGACGCTCGCGGCCCTCGTCTGCTGCTCGCCTTTCGATCTCGCCCTGCATGACGCGTATGGCGTGGCCCATGGCTTGCCGACTTACTCGACCTACTGCGCCCCGTGGATGAACCGTGACCTGTCGTCGTTCGTCACGCCCGCCGCCGATGCCAAGGGGGTCTCCTTCGCCGGTCGCTACCCGGTCGACTATTTCCGCTCGCCGGTGACGACCAAGCTCCTCGCCTGGCATCTCGTGGGCGGCCTCGATTACCTGACGCTCGCCGAAGCCGGCGCGAACAAGGTCGCCGACGGCTATCCGTCCTCGCTCGACGAGTGGATCAAGACCGACGGCCTGAAGGCCTTGAAGGTCAAGCTGCGCGGCAACGAAGCGGTCTGGGATTTCGAGCGGCTGAAACGTATCGCCGAGGTCGGCCTGCCTCTCGGGGTCGAGCTCTTCACCGCCGACTTCAACTGCACGGTCATGGATCCGGCCTATGTGAACGGCGTCCTCGATCGCGTGAAGGCCGAGCTGCCTGAGCTTTGGAAGCGCCTCAGCTACGTCGAGCAGCCGTTCCCGTATGAGCTCGAGGAACATCCGATCGATGTCCATTCCGTCAGCCAGCGCATGCCGCTCTTCCTCGACGAGAGCGCGCACGATTGGCGCATCGTCCGTCTCGGCCGTGAACTCGGCTGGACCGGCGTGGCCCTCAAGACCTGCAAGACGCAGACCGGCGCGCTCCTCAGCCTCTGCTGGGCCCGTGCCCATGGCATGCAGCTGATGGTGCAGGACCTTACCAATCCCATGATGGCGCAGATGACGCACGTCCTGCTCGCCGCCCATGCCCCGACCATCGCCGGCGTGGAGACGAACGGCATGCAGTTCTACCCCGCGGCTTCCGCGGCCGAGGCCAAGGTCCACCCGCTCCTGTATTCGCGTCACGAAGGTCAGGTCGACGGTTCCAGCCTGCGTGGCCCTGGTTTCGGCTATCGTCTCGCTGAAATCGGCCGCGAATTGACCCCGGCCCGCCGTTCCGCGGGCCGCTGACCCCAATCGGCTTGCCTGCGGAGGGTAGGGCGGGTTTGTTCACGGGACACCAACCCCCATGATGCTCCGCTCGCTCCTCCTCTGCCTGCTGTCGCTCAGCGCGTTCGCCGCCGACGCCCCTAAGCGCAAGGTCCTCTTCTTCACCAAGTCCTCGGGCTACGAGCACGAGGTGATCTCCTACAAGAAGGGGCAGCCCAGCTTCGCCGAGAAGCAGCTCACTGAGATCGGCGCCGCCAACAACATCGAGTTCGTCTTCTCCAAGGACGGCTCGAAATTCTCGCCCGCCTACCTCGCCCAGTTCGACACCGTGATGTTCTACACCACCGGCGACCTCTGCTCCGAAGGCACCGACAAGAATCCGCCCATGACCATGGCCGGCAAGCAGGCCCTCTTCGATTTCGTGAAGTCCGGCAAGGGCTTCGTCGGCACGCATTCCGCCGCCGACACCTTCCACACCGACAACGAAGCCGTGAAGGGTCCGGAACGTTTCGCCAACCATGGCGACAAGGCCGACGCCTACGTCTGTTTCCTCGGCGCCGAGTTCATCCGCCATGGCAAGCAGCAGGAAGGCGTCAACAAGGTCATCGATAAGACCTTCCCGGGTTTCGAAAAGGTCGGCGACTCGTTCTCCTTCCAGGAAGAATGGTACACCCTCAAGGATTTCCGTCCCGAGATCCACGTCCTCACGACCTTCAATGACCCCGCCCTCGAAGGTGACGACTACAAGCGTCCGGCCTACCCCAACTGCTGGGCCCGTAACGAAGGCAAGGGTCGCGTCTTTTACACCGCAATGGGTCACCGCGAAGACGTCTGGACCAACCCGACCTTCCAGCAGATCCTGATCGGTGGCCTCAAGTGGGCCAATGGCGATGCCAAGGCTCCGGACATGTCTGCGAACCTCCTCAAGGTCGCCCCGGGCGCCATGACGAATCAGCCTTACACGGCGACGCCGGCCCCCAAGGCCAAGGCGCCGGCCAAGAAGGCCGAAGCCAAGAAGTAAGTCCTCACGCAGGGCGGGCCGCAAAGCCCGCCTTGCTAATTTCTAGGCGGTTTCAAGTGTCTCCCCATGCGCGACACCCCCGCCGAGGCCACCCAGCTGAGCGAACTTTCTTCGCACCAGAAGAAGTCCGGCTTCGCGGCTTGGCTCGGTTGGTTCTTCGACGGACTTGACCTGCACCTCTACACGCTCGTCGCCACGGTCTTCGTGGCGGAGCTGCTCATCACCAAGGAGTCCGATCCGGACGTGGCCCGTTACGGCGCGATCGTCCAGGCGGCCTTCCTGCTCGGCTGGGCTTTGGGCGGGGCGTTCTTCGGCATCATCGGCGACCGCCTCGGCCGCAGCCGCACGCTCGTCCTCACGATCCTGACCTACGCGCTCTTCACCGGCCTTTCTTTCTTCGCGCACACGT
>RFRI01000189.1 GCA_009924535.1 Verrucomicrobiota bacterium | reverse complement strand
GTCGTCGAGCGCGATGGCGCGCGACAGGTTGAAGCGGGCGACCAGCTCGCGCTGTTCCTTCAGTTCCCAGTTGCGGTCGTCGACGGTCGCGACCTTGAAGCCGCCGCGGGCGTAGTCTTCGCGGCACATCACCGCGAGCGCCATGAAGTGGGGCACCTGCCAGAAGAACAGCAGGCCGAAAAGCAACCAGCCCATCGGGTCGATGTGGCCGAGCTTGGCGGCGGTGCCGATGATCGGGGGGATCGCGCCGGGGAGCGAGCCGACGAGCGTGCACCAGGACGTCATCGTCTTCAGCGGAGTATAGAAAAAGAGATAGGAGATCGCCGTGGCGGCCGTGAGCGCGCCGGCGAGCGGGTTGGCCCCGTTCCAGACCAGGAGCACGCCGAGGGAGAGCAGCAGCATCCCGAAGAGCAGGGCCGCGCCGGGCTTAAGGATGCCGGCGGGGATGGGGCGATTGCGCGTCCGCTCCATCTTGGCGTCGGCGTCGTTCTCCCACCACATGTTGATGGCGCCGCAGCCGCCGGCGGCGAGGGCGGTGCCGAGCGCGAGGGAGACGAGCACCTTGGCGTCGGTCGGTTGTTCCGGGGCGCTGCAGAAGTAGCCGGCCAGGGCCGTCAGGACGGAAAGGAACGACAGCCGGGGCTTGGTCAGCTCCCAGTAGGCCGCAGGCACGGATCCGGCGCGTTCGCTCATCGGTCTTGTCGTGGCGGTTTTGCGCGACGGGTTAAAGGCAAATCAGTCGCC
This sequence comes from Verrucomicrobiota bacterium, assembly GCA_009924535.1. Taxonomy (GTDB): domain Bacteria; phylum Verrucomicrobiota; class Verrucomicrobiia; order Opitutales; family UBA953; genus UBA953. The sequence continues at coordinate 3,127 of RFRI01000189.1, read as the reverse complement.
GCGGCTCAGGCCGCGGGCACCTCGGAGCTGCGTCGGGCCAGCATCACCGCCGCGCAGAGCGACGAGAAGAGGGCCGCGCCGACGACGAGGTGCACCGTACGGACGTGCGGGTTGAGCGGGAGCTGGATGCTCAGGATACCGAGCAGCACCTGCAGGAAGACCAGGGCGACCAAGGACGCCCAGCGGAGGAGCGGAAAGCCGTGGCGGGCCAGCTGGACGGCGAAGAAGAGCACTGACGCGCCGGCCAGGAGGGCTCCGCCGCGGTGGAGCAGGTTGACCCACCAGACCACGCCTGTTCCGATGGAGGGGATGAACAGCCCGTCGGAAGGGGAGGAGATCCAAGCGGTGAAGTGTCCTTGGCGCATCACCGCGCCGATCACGATGACCGAGAGCGTGAGCCCGGCGGCGAAGGCGCCCGCGCGGAAGAGGGAGCGCGGAGCGGAGCGGCGGGCCTGATGCCAGGCGACGGTGTGGGCGAGGGCGATGAAGGCGAGGAGCGCGAGCGTGAGCTGCGCGTTGACCGCGTGGCCGACGGCGAAGGCCGCGGCCTTGAAATTGCCGTCGCCGCCGATGTTGAGCTTATCAAGGAGCACGCGGAGTCCGCCGAGAACGCCTTGGAAGACCACCAGGCCGACGAGCGCGTAGGCCGCGAGCCGGACGGCGCGGCGGGATTCGCGGAGCCCGTGGGCGAAAGCGAGCGCGATGGAGAGCAGGCCGAGCACCGTGGCGGCGAGGCGGTGGGAGTGTTCGGCGAACTTGTCGATCTCCGTGAGCCAGCCCGGAGGATTGACCGAGCCGTTGGAGAGCGGCCAGTCGAGGAAGGCCATGCCCGCCCGGATGCTCGTGGTGAAGCCGCCGGCCTGGAGCACCAGCACGGACCAGCCGAGCGTGAGCAGGCACAGTCCGAACAGGCGGCGGTCGGGTGCGGAGGCTTCCGGCTGGCTCATGCCGCCATCTCATCCGTCTTCGTTCCCGGCGCAAATCCCAACCACGCATATCTCCCGTCTTTAGCCGGGCCGATGGGGCTTATCAGGAACGGGCGGCGGCCTGGCCGAAGGCGCGGATCTTGCCGACGAGGTTCGTCAGCCCGTTGCGGCGGTTGGGCGAAAGGTGCTGCGTGATGCCGACCGCGGAGAGGAAGTCCGCGTCGGTGGCGGCGACTTCCTGCGGCGCGGCGCCGTCGTAGAACTCGCAGACCAGGCTCGCGACACCTTTGGTGATGAGGGAATCCGCGTCGCAACGGAAGCGGCAGACGCCGGCCTCGAGGGAAGGCACCAGCCACAGGTTGGAGGTGCAGCCCTCGATCAGGAAGGCGTCGAGCTTGAGGTCGGCCGGCAGGGCCGGGGCGGCCTTGGCGCGGTCGATCACGTATTGGAAGCGTTCGTGATGGTCCGCGAAAGGTTCGAGTTCCGCGATGAGCTCGTCGCGTCGGCGTGACAGTGTCATCGGACGATCAGCGGCCGGAGAGCGCCTCGGGGTCGAGGTTGCTGCGGATCAGCGGAGTCATCGCCGCTTCGAGTTTGCGCTGACGGTCGGCCGGCAGCTTCGATTCGGAGCGCAGCCAGGAGACGGCTTCCTGCCAGATGGCGGGCGAAGGGCGGCGCATGGTCATCAGCAGCTCGAGCTCGTCGGCGACGGACTTGCGCGTGCCGTAGGTCTCGGTCTGGCCGGCGAGGATGCGGGCGGAGATGCAGTCGGCGCGCAGCTGCGAGTGGCGCGGGAAGAGCGTGATGCCGGCTTCCAGCACGCGCACCGCGGCGTCGCCCGCGCGGATGGAGCGCAGGTGGCGGCCGACGGAACGGTAGGCTTCAGGGCCGAGATCCTTGGCCTTCAGGAACTCGACGAGGTAGCGGTCGCCGATGTCGCGGTCGCGCTTCGCGATCACCGCGTCGGGCTTCTGGCGGGCGTGGTAGGCGATGGCGATCAGCGCCTGCACGATGGCCTCGTTGGATTTGAAGAAGGCCTTGTCGGCGGCGATGATCTGGCGGTGCTGCACGATGACCTGGCCGGGGTCGGGGCCGTTGAGGAGCGCTTCGAGGTGGAGGGCGGCGAAGGTCGCGCGTTCGAGGCCGTGCTGCGCGGCGGAATTGGCGAGCGCGCCCGTGAGTTCGGCGTAGCCTTTCTCGGCGGCGAAGTTGGCGAGCGCGATCATCGGCGCCGAGTTGTCGGCGTAGCTCGCGAAGATCAGGCGGAGCTCCTTGTCGAACTCGTCCTTGAGGCCGAGGCGATCGAGGAGCTGAAGTTTCTGGATGTGAGGGAAGGGGGCCTTGGGGTCGGTCGAGATGCGGTCTTCGGTCACCGCGAGGGCGAGACGGTGTTGACCGAGCAAGGTATGGAAGCGTGCGAGCTGGGAGAAGATTGCGTCGCGTCCGGCGCCTTTGAACTCGGAAGTCTTTCCTTCGAGCAACCTGATGGACTCCTGGGTCTTGCCGCCTTCGAAGAGCGCTCGGGCCTTGAGCAGAAGCCCGTTAGGCTGCGAATCCAGCGAGCTAGAATTGATGATAGTGACCGAGTCGGGGTATTTGCCGACCCAGTAGAGCGACGTGGCGGCCGCCAACGAAAGCGAGTCCCGCATGTAGGTCGGCATGTTTTTCGTGGCTTGGATCAGTTTCAGGCTCTCGTCGATGACCTCTTGGTCGCGTTCCCGGGCTTGAAGCAGCTGGAAATAACGGTCCATGTAGTCCTTGGTCAGAGGGTCGCCCACGGGCAGGAACTCCAGGCCATGTCTCAGGGTCTGGATCGCGTCATCGGTACGGCCAGCAATATTATGTAAGAAATTGGCGTAGAATAACTTAGCCTTAGCATTACCCGGGTTACAGCGGATGGCAACCTGGGACAGGCGCATGGCATCGGCCATCTGGCCGGCGTCTTGGGCGGCCATCGCCAGCTTGGTGAAATAATCCGCGAGTTGATTCAGGTGTTCTTGGCGGATTTTCGCCGCATTTTCGGGCTGATCCTCGAGTTTGGCGAGGGTCAGGCGGATGATTTGAAGCAGCGCCTTGTCCTTGATGAGGTCCGCTTTGATGTAGGTCTGGCGGGCGTAGCTCAGGATGGCCTCTTTTTCCTTCAGGTGGGGGAGTCCGGCCAAAACGATGATTTCGGCGTCCTCTTCGGCCTCCTTGCTTGC
>RFRI01000188.1 GCA_009924535.1 Verrucomicrobiota bacterium | reverse complement strand
CTCACCCCCGCTTTCGCTCGCCCAGTACACGCACGCCAATTTCGGCCTACGCGACCAGGAGCCGCTCTTCCAGATCGGGAATAGCTTCGCCCCCTTAAGCTCCCCCAGCAATCAAACCGCCTGGACGGACCTTTCCTGCCGCACAGGCGAACATGACCGAACATGGATGGCCAATTCGGCCATCTACGACCGGTTCTTCCTTTCGGGCGCCGCGCCGGTCATCAATCGCGCCAAGGTCGTCACCGAAACCAAGCCCTTGACCACGGTGCTAGACGAATTCGCCGCCGGCACCGGACGCTTCGCCAATCCGAGGACTAAACTGTTCACCACCCGCGACCCCGTCACCGTCCGGACCATGCTCGCCGACCATCGTCGCATCGCCGGGACGATCCTGTCCGACGGGATGTTCAACGTGAACAGCACCTCCGTCGACGCCTGGGCCGCGCTGCTGGCCAGCGCCAAGCGGAACGTCATGGGTTCCGCCACCGAACTCCTGCCGGGAAGCGACAAGAACGCGCGCTTTCCCCGGGCCGTCCGCGCCGACTCCGCCGACTACAACTACAAGTACGCCTTCAGCGACAAGAAGGCCTGGACAGGACTCGCGACCCTCGACGACGCGCAGATCAAACTGCTGGCGAAATCGATCGTCGAGGAGACCCGCATGCGTATCCGCTACAATCACCGCTACCAATATGGCATCAAGAACGGCCTCGACGTCCATTACGTGATCAAGAACCGCGGAGTGGAAGTCCCTTTGCCGTACATCGGCCTGGCCCAGTTCGTGAACCGCTTCAACTGCGGACAATACCCGAACCAGGTCTCTTTCCAAGGCTGCCTCCAGAACGCCATCCTCCGCGCCGACGTCGACGGGGCCAACCTCTCCAACCGTAATTCGCCGATGACCTCCGCGCCCTATTACGACGAGAACAAGCTCACGGCAGTCCCCTCAAATTTCGGCCCTGGCCTCATTCCTTACGTCACCAACGGCTATAATGTGAATGCGGCCGACCCGCGGACCGGAACCTATAAAAGCCACTCGCTCCGGGCGGCACCGACCTCCCTGATGCAATCCGATATCCTGGAAGCCGTGGGCTCGTCGCTCAGCACGAGATCGGACACCTTCGTCATCCGTTGCTACGGCGACGTGACGGATCCGCTCGACGCTTCCCGCACCCTGGCGGGCTGCTGGATCGAAGCCGTCGTGCAACGCATACCGGAGTTCTGCGACCCCAGCCAGCCGCCCGAGACCGAAGTCTGCAAGTCGAGCGACGGCCAGCTCCACAACCCCTTGCTCAACCAGATCAACCGGACGCTGGGCCGACGCTTCGTGATCCTCTCCACCCGCACGCTCACCCAGAAGGACCTATGAACGCCCGCACCGCCTTCCTGCTGCCGCTCCTCGCGACCGCGCTCTTCGCCGAGACCGACGATAAGCCCAAACTGAGCATCCGCTTCCGCGCGCTCGCCTTCGACGAAGCCATCCCCAGCGCCAGCTACCTGGAAGGCGAAGCCTTGCGCCGGCTCAATATACCGAACAACGCCTTCACCCGGGAGATCACCTACAAGGGCCCGAACACCCTGCGCTTCATCACGATCGACGAAGAGACCTTGAATCCCCGTCCGCTCTCGCCGGAGATGACGGCGGCCATCCAACGTCTCCGCCGCGCCCAGTCGGTCACCTTGCAGGCGTCGGACGAGTTCGCCCAGATCACCCGCCTGCTTGATACCATCAACTTTCAGGCCACGGAGCGCGCCCGCAAGTCGTCCACCGGAGACCTAGCCCAGATCGAAGCCCTCAACGGCCGGCTCCGGGAACTCTCCGGAATCCTCACCGCAGCCTCCAAGGAGACGGAAGATGCCAATCTCCTGATCCTGCGACTGGAATCCGCGCCCAAAGAAACGCCGAAAGATTCAAAGAGAAAAGGCGGCAAAGCACCCAGGCCGACCTCCACGCCCACGGCGGAATACACCTTCCAGAAGGACGGCAGCTACCTGCTGCTGTTCTCCGCGGGCGGCAACGGACACCAGATCCTGGCTTTGGACGACTCTGAGGGCACCTTCCCCTACGGCTCCTTCCAGTTCATCAATCTCACCGGCAAGGACGTCGAACTCCGCTATCCCGACCGCAAGGTCACGCTGCGCTCCAACGCACGCGCCGTCGTGAAGAATCCGGCGGCCGACCACCAATACGCCTTGGCGGAAGTCCATACCAAGGCCGACGACGGGTACGACGTCGGCCATGTCTACCGCTCGCTCCAGCAGCCGAACGTCCGCTCGCTCGTCTTCCTGCTCCCGATCCCCGACGAACCGCACGCGATCCGCAGCAAGACCATCGAGGACCGGCGCCCGCCGGAAGCCGCCGGGACGAAGTGATCAGGAGGCGTAGCGCCAGTCGAGGATCTCGGCCTGCGGGATGCGACGTCCCTGCCAGCGGTTCCACTGCAGCTTGACGGCCATCTCGATCGCCTTGCCGGATTCCGGCATGCGGTCAGCCATACGCCAGGCGACGAAGTTGAGACGCCGGCCGCCGCTGAGCGGAAGCTGGTGCCGGAAGTTGCCTTCGCCGAACGGCGTGGGCGGACGATCGAAGACAAAACCCTTGAAGCCGAAGACCGGCTCGGTGTTCCCTTCGCCGTAAGGCTGCAACAGGTCGAGGTCGTCCAGCAGCTGGTCGGTGACTTCCGACGGCTTGATCCAATGGGCGATGTCGATATCGCGTCCATCGACCTGGACGACGCCGGCGAGTTTCTGGGCTTCGACGGCGGCGGCGAACCGCGCACGAAAGGCCTCGACGTCGCAGACGTTGAGCGAGACGCCGACGGCCATCGGATGGCCACCGTAGGTCTTGAGCAGGTCGGCGCAGGCTCCGAGGGCTTCGACGAGATTGGTACCCGGGACGCTTCGGCCGGAGCCTTTGGCATTCTCCCCTTCCTTACCGAGGACGATGACCGGGCGGTCGAGAGCGCGGCAGATCTTGCCGGCGGCGATGCCGACGACCCCGGGATGCCAGTCGCCATGCACGACGTAACCGGCCAGATCGCCCATCGCCTTGGCTTGGGCCATGGCTTCTTCGGTGACCTTCTTATCGATCTCCTGTCGCTCACGGTTGATGGCATCGAGCTGCGCGGCATCGCGCAGGCAGTCATCCGGATCGTCGGAAAGAAGCAGACGCAACGGCAGCGAGGCGTCGGCGAGACGACCGCTGGCGTTGATGCGCGGGCCGATACGGTAAGAGACGTCGACCGAGGTGAGCACCCCGCCCGGCTCCATGCCGCTGACGGCGATGAGGGCGCGCACGCCTTGGCGACGGGCTTCGCCGAGGGCCTTGAGACCATGGGCGGCAAGGATGCGGTTCTCGGTGCGGAGCGGCACCAGGTCGGCGATCGTGCCGAGGGCCGCGAGATCGAGATAATCCTTCACCGCGATGCTCGTGCCGCGTTCGTCGCCGGCGAGGCGGAGGACCTTGAGCACGCCATGGACGAGCTTGAAGACCAGCCCGGCGGTGCAAAGCGTCTGCCAGGGGGCGTCTTCGGCGTCGTTGACGCGCGGATTGACGAGCGTGCATGTCACGCGGGATTCCTTGGCCACGTGGTGGTCGACCACGATGACGTCGACGCCCTCGGCGCGAAGGCGATCGACCTCCGGCTTGGAGTTCGTGCCGCAATCGAGGGCGACGAAGAGCTGCGGCTTGGCCTCCGCCAGCACGCGCTCAAGGGCGGCCATCGATAGGCCATAACCTTCCTCGAGGCGGCGAGGGACGAAGTATTCCGGGTGGGCGCCGAGACGGCGGAGGAAATGGACGAGCATCGCCGTGCTCGAGACGCCATCGACGTCGTAATCGCCCAGGACGGCGATGCGTTCGCCCTTGGCGGCGGCGAGC
>RFRI01000187.1 GCA_009924535.1 Verrucomicrobiota bacterium | reverse complement strand
ATGGGGGGACATTTCGTGACCGGGCACATCGACGGTTGCGGCGAGATCCTCTTCTTCGGACGGGATGGCGCCGACTGGCGCCTGGACATCAAGGCCTCCGAGACCTTTCTCCGCCACGTCGTCCGCAAAGGCTGCGTCGCGGTCGATGGCATGTCCTTGACCGTGGCCGACCTGATCCCCGACGGCTTCCGCCTCTGGATCATCCCCCATACGCTCGAAGTGACCAACCTGTCGGGCCGCAAGGCCGGCGAGCGGGTCAACCTGGAATCCGACCTGCTGGCGAAGTACGCCGAGAAACTCCTAGGCAAAGCCTAGAGGTTCAAGCCGGGCCGGTCGAAGTCTCGTTCAGTCGAGCCTGCAGACGTGCCACGATGATCGCATCGGCTTCGCTTTCCGCGGGCATGGGCTCATGGACCAAGGTGACGTCGACCCGGGAAAAAGGAACCGGCATGGCGAACCGATCCCAGCTGCGCATGCGCCAGCAGGAATGGTAACGGATGCCCATCACGACGAAGGGACTACGCGTCAAGCGGGCCAGCGACACCGCGCCGGACTTGAACTCAAGGGCGGGCCCCTTGGGACCATCGGGCGTGATGCCGGTGTGATGGCCGGCGCGCATGGAACGCGTCAGGGTGATCAGGGCGGCGGCCCCTCGGCGGCTGGAGGAACCACGGACGGCGGCGATCCCCATGAACTTGAAGAAGGCGACCAGCCAAGCGCCGTCCTTGCTCGTGCTGATGAGCGCCGTCACCGGTCTCGAGAAGAAGCGGTTCGCGATCCAAGATGAGACGAAAAGCTTGTCGTGCCAGAGCAGCAGGACCGCCGGGCCTTGGGAGTCGTCGATCCGGTCCACGTTGCATCGGAAACGAAGGGTCGCCAGCCATAGCCGCAGGAACAAGGCCACGGGCACGACCCAGATCCAATGATACCAAGGCACCACGGCAGGGGCATCGGCATGATCTCGTGGGGCTTCAGACACACCCCTCTATCTCACCTCCCCGCGGGCAATTCAACCCATTACGCAGCAAGCCCCAAGGCGCGACGGACGCCGGACCGGCGGAGCAGGTGCGCCATCGGGGTGGCGAACAGCGCGGGATCCGCCCCGAGCCACGCCTCGGTCTCCGCAGGTGTCCGCCAGAGGATCGAGTCCACCTCGAAGGCGGCGAGCGCGGTCGGATGATCTCCGCGGAGCACGTAGGAGCGGACGAATTCGTTGCCGAGGTCCGGGTGGCACGGAGCGTAATCGACCTCGGGCAAGGCTGCGGGCACCACGGAGACACCCAGCTCCTCGCGCAGCTCCCGCACCGCCGCCGTGACGTAATCTTCGCCGCTGTCGACATGCCCGGCGCAGGAGGAGCTGAGCAAGCCGGGGCAGTTGTCCTTGGCATAGGAACGTCGCTGCAGGCAGAGGCGGCCGTCGCCTCGCAGCCAGAAGATGTGGATCGCCCGATGAAGCAGGCCGCGACGATGGATCTCGCGGCGAAACTCCCGACCGACGACCACGTCGTTCTTGTCCACGACATCGAAGATCTCGTCCGGTGATTGTCCGACTTCGCGGTGGCTCATCTTCCAAGGTCCATGATGACGCTCCAGCGCTTGTTCAGCTCCCGGTCATGCTTCTTCCAATCCGGATCCCACGCGGCCAACTGGTTCCAGAAGCGGTCGGAGTGATCCATGTGACGCCGATGGGAAAGTTCGTGCAGGATGACATGGTCATGCAACATCGGAGGCAGCAGGATCAGGCGCCAGTTCAGCGAAAGGGTGCCGGTGCTTGAGCACGACCCCCAACGGGTGGTCTGGTCGCGCACGCTGACCTGCTCGACCGTCACGCCGACCTTGCTGCTCAGACGGTCGACGGCCAATCCCAGACCCGTCTCGGCCAAGCGGCGGATGACGCGGACAGCCCCTTGCTCGGGGTCGGCCGAGGGCATGACAAGGTTCACCTTGTCCTCGGTCTTCGACAGGCGGATGGCACCGCGCGCCCCCTGCTCCATCTCGATCGCGAGCAGGCGGTCATCCAAGGTGACCCAGGGGAACTTGCGCAGGTGGGAAGCGAGCGAAGGCTGGACGGTACGCGCCTTGGCCAGCACGCGCTCCAACCAGGGAAGATTATCGCGCAGAAAAGCCGTCGCGGAGGCATGCGTGGCGTGCGGGGGGTAGGTCAGGATGACCTTGGGGCCGGGCTTGACCGACAAGCGGACGCGGGTGGTACGGGTGGAGACGCGCGGCCAGACCAGCACGGGGCGTCCGCCGACATGCACGGTGATTGGCTGGTCGTCCTGCTCCATGCTTAGCCTTGAGGGGCGCGAAGCTCGGCTTCGGCGACGACCTTCGACGTATGTCGGCGCAAGGCGGAATCTGGATCGATGCCGGCATCACGGCAGGCGGCGATGAGTTCAAAAAGTTTCCGACCAGCAGCCTCCTCGGTGAGGCCTTGGGCTTGCTTGTCGACGTCGGCGACATCGACCGTCGCTCCGGCGTCGAGCTGCTTCTTACGGACCTGCTTCCAGACTTCGCGGGCGGTCAGGATGGCGTTGAGCGAAGGAGGCAGCTCCTTGAAGACGGTGGGCTTCTTGGCGCCCTTCTCCTTCAGCTTGATCTGCTCCCACTGCGTAACGACCGCGTCGGCCGTGCCGAGTTTGACGCCGTCGCCGAAGACATGCGGATGCCGACGGACCATCTTCTCGTTCACCTCGCGGGCGACGTCGTCGAAGGTGAACTTGCCGACTTCGGAAGCCATCTGCGCGTGCATCGCGACATGGAAAAGCAGGTCGCCCAGTTCTTCGCGGAGATTGGCGTCGTCGTTCAGGTCGATCGCTTGGACAAGCTCGGCGACTTCTTCGACTAAGCAGTCGCAGATGGTGCGGTGCGTCTGTTCACGGTCCCAGGGGCAACCGTCAGGAGCGCGGAGTCGGGCGGTGGTCGCAAGCAGGAGGTCGATGCCGGGCATGACCCGATGCAGAAGGCAGGAAGGAAGGGAGTCAAAACGATTGCCAGAACCCTGGGGAGCGTTTGCTTTAGGGCCAGTGGACAAGCTGACCGAAATCATGGACGCCAAGCGTCGGGAAATCGCCCCGTTCGCCCGTGCCGTCACGGATGCCGAACTGGCGGCCTTCGCCGGAAAGCATGCCGCACCCGGATTCCGTCAGGCTTTGCAGGTCCCGGGACGCCTGAGCGTCATCGCCGAAGTCAAAAGGGCCTCGCCCAGTGTCGGCCAGATTCGCGAAGGCGTCGATGCCGTCACCCAAGCCCGCGCCTATGCCGCCGCCGGCGCTGACTGCCTCTCGGTCCTGACCGAGACGAAATACTTCAAAGGCGAACTCAAGGATCTCATCCAGGTCGTCCAAGACCAACCCTCGTGGGCCCGCCCCCTGCCCTGCATCCGCAAGGACTTCATGGTGCACCCCTATCAGGTGCTCGAAGCAGCCCAAGCCGGCGCCCGCTGCATCCTGATCATCGTCCGCGGCCTGACCGACGAGGAAATCAAACCGATCCATCGTTCGGCCAAACTCGCCGGCTTGGATACCTTGTTCGAAGTCCACGACGAAGCCGAGCTCGAGCGAGCCCTGCGTCACGACCCCGATATGGTCGGCGTGAACAATCGTAACCTTTCCACTTTCCAGATCGACCTGTCCTTCGCCGAACGCGTCATCCCCCACATGCCGAAGTCCGTCCTGAAGGTCGCCGAGAGCGGCATCAAGACGGCGGAAGACGCCGCCCGCATGAGGGCCGCCGGCGCACATGCCTTGCTGGTCGGAGAGTCCCTGATGCGTGAGCAGGATCCGGCCGCGCTCATGAAGGCGTTGCAATACGCATGAACGACGGCCCGCTTTCGCCGAACGAGACCCGGGACCTGCTGGCCCGGCTCTCCCACATGCCGAAGAAGTGGCTCG
>RFRI01000186.1 GCA_009924535.1 Verrucomicrobiota bacterium | reverse complement strand
AGGTCCGATCTCGCCGCCGGTGCCGAAGAGCTGGTGGCAGAGGCCACAGGATCCGCGGAAGAGCTCACGGCCGCGTTTGACGTCGGCGCGCAGGATCGCGTCCGTACCGAGGAACTTCTTGTAATTGGCGATGGCCTTGGTCTTCGCTTCCGAGCTGGCGTTGACCGTGCCCCAGTGGGTTTCGAGCCAGGCGTTCATCTGGGCGTCGTTGAAGCCGCGGATCTTGCTGGCGAGCGGCGCACTCAGGACGTCCTTCTTGAATTTACCGGCATCGATGGCGGCGAGCAAAGCGCGGGAGCTTTCCGCGCGGCCAGCGAGGGTATTGAGGGCGAGCGAGCGGACGCCTTTGTCTTCATCCACGATGAATTGAATTAAGAGCGGTGCGATACGGGGGTCGTTGAACTGTCCGAGGGCGCTGACCGCCGGTCCGCGGAGTCCGCCGGCCTTGGCGAGCTCGAGGATGGCCGGAAGCGATTCCTTGTCGTGGATCTGGGCGAGGTTAGCGAGGACGCGGGCGCGTTCAGGCACCGGCGGGCGGTGAAGTTGGCGAGTTTTGCGATCGGCGTTTTCTGGGCGAGGGCGAGTCCGCGGGTCGGGTCTGCGGCGACCGCCGGTTCCAGGGCGTACCAGAGCAGGAACGGGATGTTCTGGTCAGCGGCGTCTTCGGCATGCTGGGCGAGCGGCTCGAGCCAGCTCCAGCGATCGGCCAGAGGCAGGCGCTGGGCGGCGGAAGCGACGCGACGGCGGACGACGGCGGAAGGGTCTTTCTGGCTGAGCTGCACGATCTTCTCGTAGAGGGCCGCCGCGGGCTTGCCGCCTTCGGTGGCGCAGGTGATGGCCCAGCCGCGGACGGCGTCGCTCTTCGCTTCGAGCGTCCGGAGCAGGGTGGCTTCGGTGAGGGCGCCTTGGGCGTGCAACGTCCACAGGGCGCGGAGCTGACGGGTGTCGTCGGCGTTTTCGAAGAGGATCTTCTCGAGCGCGGCGGTCGTGGCCGCGTTGGCGCCGCGTTCCTGGAGGAGGCGGCGGGCGTGACGGACGTACCATTCGTTGGCGTTAAGGTGATGGGCGACCAGTTCGGCGTCGGAAAGCGTCGCGAGGTCGACCTTCACGGGCTTCACGGCATCGGTGACGATCTTATACATGCGGCCGTTGGAGCGATCGGTGAAATCCTTCTGCTGGTGGCAGGGCACCTTGTCGTACCAGTCATTGATGAAGACGCCGCCGTCCGGACCGTACTGCGGGGAGAGGCCGCGGAACCAGCGGTCGGAGCTGACGCCGAAATCGACCTTCTTCTCGCTGCGGTAGCCGCTACCGGTCGGGATCATCGTCTCGCAACGCAGCTTGTTCATATGGATGTCGTGGAAGAAGAACTGATCACGCCATTCGGAGGGGAAGGCGCCGCCGAGGTAGACCATCGCGCCGGCGTAGGCGGCTTTCTCATAGCGCCCCCAGGCGATCGTCTTGATGTCATCGTACGTATGGACGTCCGGATGCGGGCCGGCCTGGCGCTGATAGCGGGCGCCCTGGATGGCGTGCCACATGTGAGGGATGACGCAGGCTTCGAAGAAAGCCTCGCCGTGGTCGTTCCAATCCACGCCCCACTGGTTGCTGCCGCCTTCGCTCCAGCGTTCGAAGACCTTGCGGGTCGGATGGAAGCGCCACACGGCGCCTTCGACGAGGATGCGTTCGCTGTCCGGCGTGCCAGGCTTGCCCACGAGGGAGCGATTGAAGATGCCGTGCGTGCCGTAAAGCCAACCGTCCGGACCCCAGATGAAGTCGTTCAGGGTCTCGTGGGTGTCGTTGCTCTTCCAGCCGTCGAGCATGACCTGCGGTTCGCCGGCGGGCTTGGGTTCGTCGCCGTCCTTCATCGGGATGAAGAGGAGGTTGGGCGGAGAGCCGAGCCAGACGCCGCCGAAGCCCACGGCGATACCGCTGGAGAACGTGGCCTTGTCCCAGAAGACCGTCTGCTTGTCGAAGGTGCCGTTACCCTTGGTGTCCTCGAGGACGAGGATGCGGTCTTTGGGTTCGCCGGGGCTGGCCGGGTAATTGGTGCACTCGACGATCCAGAGGCGACCGCGGTCATCGATCGTGTAGGCGATGGGCTGGACGATCTTGGGCTCGCCGACGACCAGCTCGACGCGGAAGCCCGGGGGCACCCTGAGGGCCGCGGCGGTGCCGGCCGGGGAGAGTGCCGGATCGCTCGCGATCGGGCGGTTGGCGTCTTTCAACGGTTCGTAAGCCGCGTGGACGAAAGGTGCGCAGAGCACGAGCGCGAGGAGGGGTCGCATGGGGATAGGCCTATGCTTTGGGTCCGGATAAATTCCTAAAGCCTTAAATCTGTCAGAATTACGCCCCGTGTCGTTTCAGTCACATTGATATTATAAATGAGGGAACGTGAGGCCGGTCCAGATGGAGGACTGCGTTGAGGTCTGAGTTGATGGCTGCGTCGATGGCAGAGGACTGAATCGATGCGTCGCCTCAGTCGCTCAATGGGAAACGGGAAAGTTACCTGCGGGAATAAGGTAGGGACGTGATTGCCATCACGTCCGTGGGCGGACGGATGTCGGGATGGTCGGTGACCTTGCCCGGCTCGTCGCGCGCACCGATGCGAACGCCAATCATGGCAATGACCGCCCTACCCATGATCCCCAGCATTTCTCCCGGTTTCCGGTCTCCCTTTGAGTCCTGTATTTTCCAACCGCCAACCGCTAACCGCCAACACCTTCCGCGTCTAAGCGATAATCTCGCGGACGACGCGACCATGCACATCGGTCAGGCGGTAGTCGCGGCCTTGGAAGCGGTAGGTGAGGCGTTCGTGGTCGAAGCCGAGCAGATGCAGGATGGTGGCCTGCAGGTCGTGGACGTGGACCTTGTCCTTCACGCCGGCGAAGCCCATTTCGTCGGTCTCGCCGAACTGAAAGCCGCCCTTCACGCCGCCGCCGGCCATCATGATCGAGAAGCAGTCAGGATAGTGGTCGCGGCCAAGGACGTCGCCTTTGGCCGTGCGGCCTTCGCGGAAAGGCGTGCGGCCGAATTCGCCGCCCCACACGATGAGGGTGTCGTCGAGCAGGCCACGTTCCTTGAGGTCGTTGATGAGCGCGGCGACAGGCTTGTCGGTCGCGGCCATCTTGGCGGTGAGTCCGCCGCGGATGTCTTCCTTTGGGCCGGTGCCGTGGAAATCCCAACCCCAGTCGAAGAGGTGCACGAAGCGTACGCCTTTCTCGACGAGGCGGCGGGCCAGCAGGCAATTGTTGGCGAAGCTGGACTCGCCGGGCTTGGCGCCGTAGGCCTCGAGCGTCGCGGGCTTCTCTTTCGAGATATCCATGACGTCCGGCACGCTGGTCTGCATGCGGAAAGCGAGTTCGTATTGGGCGATGCGGGTGACCGTCTCGGCGTGACCGAGTTCGTCCTGCTGGCGCTGGTTGAGGTCCTTGAGCGCGTCGAGCGTGGCGCGACGGAGGTCACGGGTCATGCCGGGCGGGTCGTTGGCGAAGAGGACGGGGTCGCCTTTGCTGCGGCACTGGACGCCTTGGAAGACCGATGGGATGAAGCCCGAGCCCCAGCAGCCTTGGCCGCCGCTGGGCTGCACGCCGTTGGAAATCATCGTGACGAAGCCCGGAAGGTCCTGGTTCTCGGTGCCGAGACCGTAGGTTGCCCAAGAGCCCATCGACGGACGGCCTTGGCGGGCGTGGCCGGTGAAGAGCAGGAGTTCGGCGGGCGCGTGGTTGAACTGATCCGTGTGCATCGCCTTCACGATTGTGACGTCGTCGGCGATTTTCTGGAAGTTCGGGACGGCGTCGCTCATCCAGAGTCCGCCCTGGCCGTATTGCTTGAAGGTGCGCGGGGTACCCATGAGCTTGGGCACGCCGGTCGTGAAGGCGAAGGTGCGACCTTTGAGG
>RFRI01000185.1 GCA_009924535.1 Verrucomicrobiota bacterium | reverse complement strand
CCCCGTCACGTGAAGGAAGACCACGACGAGATCATCAAGCAGGAGAAGAACGCCATCCAGCTCGTGCAGGAAGCCGTCAACGCCCTCCAGTCCAACAATCGTAAGAAGACCACCGAGAGCGTCTCCGCCGCCCTCGTCGCCATCAAGCGAGCCGACGTCCTCAACGAAGACGAAGACCCGAACGAAGGCACCGAGACCGTCAAGGCCGCCCGTGCCGCCGCCACCGCCTCCGGCGCCACGGCTCCCGCCAAGCCTCGCAAGAAGTAAGCTGTCTGGATGGTTCGACTAAAAGGCCCCTTCCGGGGCCTTTTTCTTTGGGCGAGACTACCGGCCTCAGGCCATCATCTTCCGCGCCTTCTCGAGCGAGACGGCTAGGCGGTCGACTTCCTCGAGGGTGTTGTAGAACGCGAACGAGGCACGGGCGGTGCCACTGAGACCATAATGCTTCATGAGCGGCATGCAGCAATGGTGGCCGGTGCGGATGGCGATGCCGTCCGCGTCGAGCAGCGTGCCGATGTCATGCGGATGCCCGCCGTCGATGTTGAAGGAGATCACGGCGACCTTCTCGGGCGCTTCGCCGACGATGGTCAGGCCCTTGATGGCCTGGAGGCGTTCGGTCGCGGCGGCGAGCAGGGTCTGCTCATGCGCATGCGCGGCGGCCTGGATGGGCATGACGTATTCCAGCGCGACGCCGAGGGCGATGGCGCCGGAGATATCCGGCGTGCCCGCCTCGAAGCGCTCGGGGGCTTCGCGGAAGGTAGTGCCGGCGAAGTCGACCTTGCGGATCATGTCGCCGCCGAACTGGTAGGGCGGCATGGCGTCCAGTAGCTCCGGGCGACCCCAGAGCACGCCGATGCCGGTCGGGCCGAAGGTCTTGTGGCCGGAGAAGGCGTAGAAGTCGCACCCGAGCGCGGGGACATCGACCTTGAAGTGCGCGGCGGACTGGCAGCCATCGATGAGCACGACCGCACCCACGGCCTTGGCGAGGCGCGTCATCTCGGCGGCGGGATTGACCGTGCCGAGGGCATTGGAGACGTGGGCGAAAGCGACGACCTTGGTGCGGGCGTTGAGCAGGCCCTTGAAGGCCACGAGGTCGACTTCTCCGCGCGGCGTGACGGGCGTGACGACGACCTTGGCGCCGGTACGCTCCGCGATCACCTGCCACGGCACGATATTCGCATGGTGCTCGAGATGCGTGAGCAGGATCTCGTCACCGGCCTTGAGGTTAGTCCGCCCCCAGCATTCGGCGACGAGGTTGATGCCCTCGGTCGCTCCGCGCACGAAGACGCAGCCCCGGGTGTCTTTCAGACCGAGGAACTTCGCGACCGAGGCGCGGGCGGCTTCGTAGGCGGTGGTGGCTTCTCGCTCAGGAGGTGGACGCCGCGATGGACGTTGGCGTTCTGCTCGGAGTAATACCGTTCCAGCGACCTGATGACCGCCAAGGGCTTCTGGGAAGTCGCCGCGTTATCAAGGTAGGTCAGCGGAAGCCCGCGCACGGAACGTCCCAGGATCGGGAAGTCCTGGCGGAGGGCGGCGACGTCGAACGCAGGCATGGGCCGAACGTAGGAGGACCCGGGCGGGGCGCAACCGGGAAGCGAAATCAGGGCGATGGCGGCAGGCGCACGGCCTTGCGGATATAGGCCGGCACGTCCACGTCCTGTCCGTCGATGAAGGTCATCGGCGTGCCGCCGAACAGGCCGCGGCGCATCGATTCTTCCGTCGCGAACTCGAAGATCGGCTGGGCGGGGTCCTCAGCCTTGGCGCCCTTCTTGGGCTTGGTCGGCGCCTTCGGCGCAGGGAGCGAGGCGCCGAGCACGGAGACTTCGATGCGGTCGCCGAGCGAAGGCTCGATGCGCGCGCAGAGCACCGTGGAGGTCTCGCCGCCGAAACGCGCGCGGACCGCGGCGACGGCCTCGAAGGCCTCGGTCGAGGTCATGGCGGAACCGCCGGCGACGGTGACGAAGAGCGAGGCGACCTTGGCGACCGCGCCGGGCGCATGCGCGAGCGGGCAATCGCAGGCCGCGCGGGCGGCCTTCATCGCGGCGCCTTCGCCTTCGCCGATGCCAAAGGCGAAGAGCGTGGGCGAGCCGGGCGTGGAGAGGAGCGAACGCAACGCGGCCGGATCGACCGCGATGAGGGCGCCAGGCGTGAAGGCCGAAGCGAGGCCGCGGAGCGCGCCGCCGACCCAGTTGTCCGCCGCGGCGAACGATTCGGAAAGAGGGGCGTCGGGCGAGACCTGCTGAAGCAGGAGATCGTTATGCACCACGACGAGCCCGTGGCACTTCTGGCCGAGCTTGACCGTGGCGTCATTCGCCTGGCGCATCCGTCGTTCGCCTTCGTGCGAGAACGGCATCGTCGCGAAGGAGAGCACCGTCGCGCCGCACTCAGCCGCAAAGCCGGCGACCACGGCGGCGGCGCCGCTGCCGGTGCCGCCGCCGAGACCGGTGACGAGCACCACGACGGGGACGCCGGTGAACAAACGACGGAGCGCGGCTTCTTCGGATTCCGCGGAGGCGAGGCCGAGCGCCGCTTCGCCGCCGGTGCCCATGCCGCGCGTCTGCGCCCGGCCGAGCTGCAAAGTGGCGGCGGTACCGGCCGGCAAGGAGCGCGCATCGGTGTCGAGCAGCGCGACGGCGATCTCGGCCGGCAGCTGCGCCGACAGGCGCGTGACCATCGAGCACCCTGCCCCACCGAGGCCGACCAGGAGGATGGAAGCGGGCGTGGACATCTTAGAGGCGGAAGAGCTCCTTGAGCTGAGCGAGGAAGCCGCTCGGGCGGCGCACCGGCGGCGGGGCGTCGGCGATCGCCGCGGTCATGAGGCCCACCACGCCCGCGTACTCGGGCTTGCGGAGGGATTCGTTCTCGAAGTTCGGGACGCCGACGCGGGCGGAAAGGCCCGTGACCTGCTGGACCGCCTCGGCCGCGTCGGCCAGGCTGGCGGAACCGCCGGTCAGGATGACGCCCGAAGGGATCATGTTCTGGTCCAGCTTCACGGCGTGGCCGGGGAAGATCGCCTCGAGGCGGCGGAGCACGTCCTTGCGCACGAACTCGATCGTCTCCTGGTAGCGGAGCGAGAGCACCTGCGTGATCGTGCCGCGGTTGAACTGCTGGTCGCCCACGCCCTTGTCGCCGTCCTTCCAGATGGTCTGGTTGACGTCGTTCTCGCGATGCATCGCGGAGCCGAAGCGGAGCTTGAGGTCCTCGGCCGTCTCGCGGCTGATGCGCAGCGCCACGCTGAGGTCGTTGGTCAGGTGCTCGCCGCCCACGGGGATCGAGCCTGCGCAGAGGATGTGCTCCTTGTAGTAAAGGATCCAGTCGGTCGTGCCGGCGCCCATGTCGATGACCAGCACGCCCTGCTTGTCGGCGTCGCTCGCGGTCGCGCAGGCCGCGGCGTGCGAGGCCAGGATGAAGTCGCGGACCTTGATGCTCATGCCGTTCACCATGCCCACGCGCATGCGCATGTTGCCCTCCTCCATCGTCACGCGCCAGAAGTTCACCTCGAGGCGCTTGCCCGCCATGCCTACCGGATTGCTCACGGGACGGTTGTCCAGCATCGTCGGCTGGCGCATGTAGAGGATGGTCGTGCGGCCCGCCGGCGGCTCGAGGCGCTTGGCCGAGGCGATCGCGTCGGCGACGTCCTTGGCGGTGACCTTGCCGTCATGCGCGGGCACGGCGACGAAGCCCTTCACGCGCTCGCCTTCGGCGGCGGGACCGGACAGCGACAGGTAAATCTGCTCCACGGCGCGACCGGAGCCGCGTTCGATGTCATTGACGACCTCATGCACGCACTGCGTGAGCTTCTCGAGGTCGGTGACGGTGCCCTTCACGACGCCGTCGGTGCGACGCTCGCTGAAGCTGAGCATGCGGGCCTTGCCATCGATGATCTGGCCGAGGAGGCTCG
>RFRI01000184.1 GCA_009924535.1 Verrucomicrobiota bacterium | reverse complement strand
ATGCAGGAGAACCTCAAGCGCCTCCGCGAGATGCGGCCGCGCGGCCAGCGCCTGGACATCCTCGAACTCCCGCTGCCGAAGCCGATCCACCTCGCCGGACGCGACCTGCCGCCGAGCCACGCCAACTTCCTCATCGTGAACGGCGGCGTCCTCGTACCGCTCTACGGCCAGGATTCCGACAACGTCGCCATGGGCATCATCGGCGACTGCTTCCCCGGACGGAAGATCGTCGGCATCGATTGTCGCGTACTCCTCATCGAAGGCGGCGCGCTGCACTGCCTCAGCCAGCAGCAGCCGGCTTGAACGCGGCGGAGCCGCGAGGGGGCACGCTGGCACGGTGACATGGGGGCAAGCTAGAGGCAGCGCAAAGGTGCAAAATCGGAGCGAAGCTCCGGTGCAAAAGTGCAATGGTGAGTGACGGTCAGCCTTGATCGAGGCAGTCATCCGTCATCGACCCGGCCATCGACTCCGTCAACTCGGTCTCGCTTACTTCTTCGGCTTTAGTTTCGTCGCGCAGCCGCAATCCCTGGCGCAGCCACCTTCCTTACGGCGGCGAGCGGCGGCGATCCATCGGCGCGCAAGCCAAGCCACGGCGAAGCCCACGATGACACCGACGATGATGGCCTCGAAGTTCATGAGAGGCGGATGACGACTTGGTAGACAAGCGTCGCGACGATCCAGGCGAGGGCCGTCATGTAGACGAATGATCCCGCGGCCCACTTCCAGCCGCCGGTCTCCTGAGCGAGGGTCGCGATCGTCGGGCCGCACTGCGAGCAGAGGGCGAAGAACACCATCAGCGCGAGGACCGCGGCGAGGGAGAAGATCGGCGTGCCGGCGCGCGGGCCCTCGGACCACTTGGCATTTTGCATCGCCTGACGGAGATGCTGGCTATCGGCCTTGGCGCCTTCGCCCACGGAGTACGTGACGCCGAGGGTCGAGACGATGACCTCGCGCGCCGGGAAGCTCGCCAGCACGCCGACGGTGATCTTCCAGTCGAAGCCCAGCGGGTCGAAGATCGGCTGCACCGCCTTGCCGAAGCGTCCCATGTAGGACTGTTCGACGTAGGCGGCCTGGACCTTGGCCTTCACCACTTCTTCGGCGGCCGCCGGGTTGGCCGCCTTGATGCGTTCGGCGACGGACGCATCGCGCGGGAAGTAGGAAAGCGCCCAGACGATGATCGTGATGGCGAAGATGACCGTGCCGGCCTTCGAGACGAACTCGGCGGCGTTCTGCCACATGCGCCAGAGGACGTCGCGCGGCTTGGGCATCTGGTAGCGCGGGAGCTCGAGGACGAACGGCTGCGGCTTCACCTTGAGCACGAGGCGGGTCAGCACGAACGCGGTCGGGACCGCGAAGAGCAGGCCGACGCAGTGCATACCGACCATCACGACGGATTCCCAGCCAGGTCCGTAGAGCGGGCCGATGAAGGCGGCGCACATCAGCGCGTAGACCGGGAAGCGCGCCGAGCAGCTCATGAACGGCACGACAAAGGCGGTCGCGAGACGGGCCTTGGGGTCTTCGATGGTCCGCGTGGAAAGGAGGCTCGGGATCGCGCAGGCAAAACCGGAAAGCAAGGGCACGAAGCTCTTCCCGTTGAGGCCGCACCAGCTGAACAGGCGGTCCATGATGAACGCGGCGCGCGCCATGTAACCGCTGTCTTCGAGGATACCGATGAAAAGGAAGAGAATCAGAATCTGGGGCAGGAAGACCAGGAAGGCCCCGACGCCCCCGATGATGCCGTCGGCCAGCAGGCTTTGGAGCATCGGATAGGCATCCAGGGGCGGCGCGACGACCGTCTTCGTCCAATCGACCCCGGACTGAATCCACGCCATGGGGAATTTCGCCAGCCAGAAGACGGACCCGAAGAAGCCGAGCATGATACCCAGGAACAGAACGGGCCCGAGGAAGCGATGGAGCAGCAGGCGGTCGACCGCGGCGCTGCGGCCGGCCTTACCGGCCCCCTCGGTCACCACGCCTTCGAGGACCGTGCGGAGGTGCGCGTAGTGCACGAGCGGCTCGGCGGCCATCGGGTTATAGCCAGAGTTACGGACACGGTCGCGAGCGGAGCGGAGGGTCTTATCACGCTGCGTGACGGTCCAGCCCAGGCGGTCGGCGGTCGAAGGATTCGTATCGAAGAGCAGACGCTGCGCGTCGGCTTCCGAGACCTGCTTGCCCGTATCAGTGGCAGCGGCCGTCGCGACATCGGTGAGGGCCGCGGCGATGTTGGTCGGCCAGACGACGCGCTTCATCGGGGTCTGCTTAGCCACCGCGCTCGCGATGGCGCGACGCACATCGAGGATGCCTTCGCCTTTCCAAGCGGATGACAGCACGACGGGCACGCCGCCGAGGCGACGAGAGAGCAGATCGATGTCGATGCGCAGGCCTTGCTCCTTGGCGACGTCGGCCTGGTTAAGCACGATGACCACCGGACGGCCGAGCTCGGCGACCTGCGAAGCGAGGAAGAGATTGCGCAGCAGATTCGTGGAATCGACGACCAGCACCACGGCGTCGGGACGGCGATCGCCGGCGATGTTACCCGATAGGGCGTCGATGACGACCTGCTCGTCAGGCGAAGCGGCGGCGAGGGAGTAGAGTCCGGGCAAGTCGACGAGCTCGACCTTCTGTCCGTCGCCGAGGTCGCAGGTGCCGGACTTGCGGGCGACGGTGACGCCTGGGTAATTACCGACGCGCTGACGCAGCCCCGTCAGGGCGTTGAAGAGGGTCGACTTGCCGGTGTTAGGGTTACCGACGAGCGCGACCAGCAGGCCTGCTTCGGGAGTGCTCACGGCTGGCGCGGGCGTTGGATGGGACAGTCGGCGGAGACGTCCACGATCAGGTTCTCGGCTTCGGCGAGGCGGAGGCTGACGACTTGGCCCGCGAACTCGATGGCGAGCGGATCGCCGAGGGGCGCCTTACGGATGAGCTTCAAGACCATGCCGGGGAGCAGCCCGAGGGCCATCAGACGCTGATCCACCCCGCGCTCGGGATTGAGCGAGGCCAGCTTGCCGAATTGGCCGGGCAGTAGTTGGGATAGCGGAGTCACTCTAATTGAGAATGAGTCTCAAAACTAGGCCTTCGCCTCCCTTTGTCAACGCCGACCCGCGCTTTGGGGCCGAATGCATTCCCGGCTCCCCCTCCCCCGTTTCCCTGCTTATAACCCCTCCGATGCACGAACTGACCCCAGACGTCGAATCGCCGGCCAGATGGGGATGGACCAGAAGTTCGCGGCCCAGATCTACGGCAACTACACCATGGCGAGCTACATGGTGTGCATCCTCGGGGGCTACCTCGCGGATAATTTCATCGGCGCCCGCCGGGCGGTCCTCGTCGGCGGACTCATCATCACCGCCGGCCACTACTCGCTCGCGTTCAACACCACGCCGACGTTCTACGCCGGCCTGATCCTGGTCGCGCTCGGCACGGGACTCCTCAAGCCGAGCATCAGCACGCTCGTCGGCGGACTTTACTCGCACGGCGACACCCGGCGCGACGCCGGGTTCTCGCTCTTCTACATGGGCATCAACCTCGGCGCGTTCGCCGCGCCGCTCGTCGTCGGCTGGCTCGCGCAAGGCGAAGAGTTCAAGGCGCTCCTGAGCGGCTGGGGACTGGACCCGACGCATAGCTGGCATTGGGGCTTCGGAGCCGCGGGGGTGGGCATGACCTTCGGGATGATCGTCTACCTGCGTCACTGGCACTGGCTGGCGCACGTCGGTCACGCGCCCGAGGCCAGCGTTCCAAGGCCATGGGGAAGGCTCGCGCTTGTCGCCGTCGGGACGGCCGCGTTGCTCGGCGTGATGATCGCCTCGGACTACTTCACCTGGATCAATCCGATCGTCTACGCCCTCCCGATCGTCGGGGTCATCTGGTTCGGCGTCGTGCAGAGGGACCAGGACAGCCGACGGATCGCGGCGATCCT
>RFRI01000183.1 GCA_009924535.1 Verrucomicrobiota bacterium | reverse complement strand
ATGAGTCAGCACGCCGACGGCGGTTTCCTCGCCAGTAAGCCATATTGCTGTGCCGCGAGCTACGTCTCCAAGATGTCGAACTACTGCGGCGGCTGCCCGTATGACCCCAAGGACCGTACCGGCCCGTTGGCGTGTCCGCTGAACGCCCTCTACTGGGACTTCTGGCTGCGCCATCAGGACCGTTTCCTGAATAACCCGCGCATCGGCATGGCCGTGCGGCAGGCCGCCAACATGGCTCCGGCCGAGCAAGCCGCGGTGCGCAAGAAGGCCGCGGAGCTAAGGGCGGGGATCGAGGAACTCTGAGGGTAGGGTTGAGCGCCCTCGCTCAACCGCGGCTGACCAAGGGTGGTCAGCCCTACCTCATTTCTTCGCGGCCTTCTTCTTGCCCTTGCCAGCGCCAGCCGGAGTCGGGTCCACGCCGATGAGCGGGAAGTCGGCATTCGGGACGCGAGCCGCGGCCATCTTGGCTTCGAGCTCCTTGACGACTTCGGGGAATTTCGCGGCGAGATCGGTCATCTCGTTCGGATCGGCGTCGAGGTCGTAGAGCTGGGTGACGATCGGGGTCTTGGCCTGCACGCTCTTGGCCATGTCGGTACGGATGGCCTTCCACTTGCCGTCCCAGATGGCCTGTTGCGAGCCGTAGCCGGGGAATTCGCGGTAGAGCGGGGCGGCGCGCGGGGCGTCGGTTCCTTTGAGCGCGGGCACGAGGCTTTCGCTGGCGATGTCGGCCCCTCGTTCGAGTTTCACGCCGGCGAGCTCGGCGAAGGTGAGCAGCCAGTCTTCGAAGCCCGAGATCCGGTTAGAGCGCGTGCCAGCCTTGATGCCGGCGGGCCAGCGGACGACGGTCGGCTCGCGCACGCCGCCTTCATGGAGGGAGCCCTTGAGGCCCTTGAGGCCGCCGGCGGAGTCGAAGTATTTCGTGTCGACGCCTCCCGCGTCGTGCGTCGCGCCGTTATCGCCGGAGAAGACGATGATCGTGTTGTCGGCCACGCCGGCTTTCTCGAGCGCGGCGAGGATGCGGCCGACTTCCTTGTCGAGGCGCGAGATCATCGCGGCGTAGGTCGCGCGCGGGGTGCGGTTGGGCACGTAACCGCCTTTGGCGGGCACGTAGGGCGCGGCTTCGGTGATCACGCCTTCGTATTGCTTCAGTTCCTCGGCCGGCACCTGGAGCGAGACATGGGGTAGGGGCGAGGCGTAGTAGAGGAAGAAAGGTTTGGCCTTGTTCTCCGCGATGAAGGCTTCCGCTCCGGCGATGGTGTGGTCGCTCGAGAAGTCCTTGCCGATATAGGGCGCGAAGGCCTTCGGGTCCTTCGGGTCGGCGTCGGACGGGAAGTTCGCGTGGCCAGGCGTGCCGGTGGGGCCGTTATCGAGCGGGATCTTCTTTCCGTCGTCCTGGATGAAGGGAGGGTAATGGCTGTGCGCGACCCATTGGCTCGTGATCCCGAGGAAATGGTCGAAGCCCTGCTTGAGCGGACTGCCCGTGGAATCGAAGCCACCCATGCCCCATTTGCCGAAGGCACCGGTCGCGTAGCCCGCCGATTTCAGCGTGGCGGGCAGGGTGGTGATGCCGGCCGGCAAGGGGAACTGTTCCTGATTGCCGACGTCGATGTTATCGCGGGTCGTCGCATGGCCGGGGTTGCGTCCGGTCATCAGAACCGTTCGCGAGGGCGAGCAGACCGCGTTGCCGCAGTAGTGGCGGGTAAGGATCATCCCTTCGCGGGCGAGGCGATCGACGTTGGGCGTGCGGATGATCTTCTGGCCGTTGTAGCCGACTTCGCCGTAGCCGAGGTCGTCGGCCAGGATGAAGACGATGTTCGGGCGAGACTCCGCGAAGAGGCTGGCGCAAAACAGGGTAAGCAGGAGCAGGGGGGTGCGGCTCATGACGATTTATTAGGGCTAAGCCTTGGAACTGTCGAGAAACCAAGGGTCCGGGTTTGTCGGATTGACATCCCTGCCGGGCTGGGGCTTAACCCAATCTTTCCTCTCTCGGGCTGTAGCGTAGTCTGGTAGCGCGCTTGCATGGGGTGCAAGAGGTCGTGAGTTCGAATCTCACCAGCCCGACCAGAGGAAAACGAAGCCAAAGCCCCTTCAGGGGTCTTTTGGGTCTATTTTGACACTTCCGTCGCAGTGCCTGTTTTGCCCGGCTTGCTGCCCAGCGACCAATCGGCCGGCTGGCCCTTGCGTTGGCGGGAGAGCCAAAGCACGCCCGCCGAGGATTCGGATTCGTGGCCGCCTTCGAAGACCGTGACGCGGGCGTTACCGGAAGAGCGGCGGAAGAGGGTGGTCTTTTCTCGCTCGGGGTCGTTTTGCGTCTCGGCGGCGAGCACCGCGGGAATCTTCTGCTCGCGGACCATGAAATCGATGTCCTCGGCCGAGACCTGTCTGTCGGGTGCGGCAAGGACGTTGAAAGCGCGCAGCGAATGGCTGACCGGAACGGAGCCGGTGTGGCCGTCGTGGATGCCGGTGTTGATGTCGAGAGGTACGCCCTTGGCGGCGGCGAGATGGAAGAGGGGAGAACGGTGACGGTATTCGGCTTCGGTCATCAGTCCGGGTGCGCCGCCACAGGACTGCTCGATCATCTTGGCGTAGTTGTTTTTGCGGGCCGAGCTCTCGGCGTGCCATGCGGTGAGGTCGGAGATGGGGACCCAGGCGCTCACGCCAGCCCAGAGGTCGGGCGCGCGGGCGGCCATGACGAGGGACATGTGTCCGCCGCCGGAACCGCCGATAAGGTAGATGCGGGCCGGGTCGATCCGCGCGTCGCGACGGGCATAGGCGACCGCATCGAGGATGTCCTGCGAGGCGAGGTCGGAGGCGCAGGCTTCCGGACGGCTGTTCGGGCCACGGAAATCCGGAGCGACGAGTACCCAGCCCATCTTCTTCGCCTGAGCGATCCAAGGTGGACCCTGTTCAAATCCGCCGCTCCAGGAGTGGAGGAATACGATCAACGGGACGGACGGTCCCGCGATGTCGTGGGCTGCGGATTCCGGGCGCCAGTAGATCGCCTTCTGGAGCGTCCCGTCCTTGGAACTCGGGACATCGATCGCCAGCTTCAGTGCAGCGACCTTGACCTCGGCGGCCGACGGGCGCTTGGCCGCGACCTTGGGGTCGGCGGCGAAGGTAAGCGCAGCGAGGAGTAAGCAGAGCGATCTCACTTCAGTTCGGGACGGAGGTGTGCCTTGATAAAGTCGCTGTCCGTGGCGTGGACGATGTTCGGGGCGCCTGGATAGATGAGTTCGCATGGGGCCTTGATTGCGTCGCAGTGTTCTTTCAGCTTCACGCCGAAGTTGGCCGTATGCGTAGGGTCCTTCTCGTCTTTGCCCAGATTGGGCGGAGCGCTGTAGAAGAGGCCGACGGGCGGGTCGTCGCGGCTGACGAGCTCGTAGGGCGAGTATTGCTTGATCCAGGGGAGGATGCGTTCGCGCTCGGCGTAAAACATGTCGAAGGACGAAAGTTTCTGCTTCGCGTCCCAGGCGATGCCGAAGGCGTGGGCGCCGTATTTGCTATTGGGCGTCCACTCGCGCATCTGCTTCGGATCGAGCGTGGTCTGGGCGCCGGAGACCGCGGCGCAGGTCACGCGGGTGGATTCGCGGGCGATGGGGTCAGTGCTGTTCGGGTCAGCGAGGTCATCGTGGAAGGCGATCCAAAGGCTCGTGCAGGCGCCGGCGGAGCCACCCGCCAGGGCGACCTTGGTCTTGTCGAGGTTCCACTCCTTGGCCTTGCTGCGCGTGAACTGCAGGGCGCGGGCACAGTCGAACATAGGGCCTTTCACGGGCGGTACGAGGCCGTCATCCATCGAGTCCCGGATGTTGCGGTATTCTACCGATACCACCGAGATGCCGGCGTCCAGGGCTGGCTTAAGCATGCTGCGGACGACCGAACGGTCGCCGCCGGTCCAACCGCCGCCGTGGATGTAGAAGAG
>RFRI01000182.1 GCA_009924535.1 Verrucomicrobiota bacterium | reverse complement strand
GATCGCGCGTCTCTTCCACGATCATCTGTAGCGGCTGTCCTGGATGGCACTCGGCACGATAGGCCATGAAGCCGCGACGGTGCTCGTCATACACCGGCCAGAGCAGGGTGCGGTCGGTCTCCGGAATCGCGGTGCGGACCAATTCCTCGCGGGTGAAGAAGCCGAACTTCCCTTCGTCGATCGTCTGCGGGAGGCCCTTGAGGGGCTGGCGGCAGTCGAAGAGGAACATCAGCCAGTGCGACTGGCCTTCGTAGCCTTTCTCGGAGATCATCCCGAAGAGATGGAGGTCATCCGTCGTCACCTTCGCTCCGGTTTCTTCTTCGGTTTCGCGGACGGCGCACTCGAAAGGGGATTCCCCTGTAGCCATCTCGAGTTTGCCACCGATGGGGCTCCAGCAGCCGATGTTGGGGGCCTTGGTGCGCTGGATGAGCAGGAGCCTCCCGGCCTCGTCATGCATGAAGACGAGGACGCTGATCTTGAAGGGAAGGGGGGCACCGGCGGACATGGGCTCAACCTTGCGGGTGGGCTTCAATGGCACAACCCCGGAGTGCTCTTTAGCCGGCCAGGATGGCGTCGATCCGCTTCAGTTCCTCGGAGGCGAACGGAGCGGAATGGGCGGCGGCCACGCACTGTTCGAGCTGGGCGACCTTGCTCGCGCCGATGATCGCCGTGGTGACGCGCTTGTCGCGGAGCACCCAGGCTAAGGCCATCGAGGCGAGGGGCTGGCCGCGCTCTTCGGCGACCTTGGCGAGCTGGCGGACTTTTTCCATCCGGACAGCATCGACCTGCTCGGGGCGCAGGAAGCCGTGAACCTTGCCGGCCCGGGCGTCGGCCGGGATGCCTTGGAGGTAGCGATCGGTCAGCATCCCTTGGGCGAGGGGGGAGAAGACCGCGCAGCCGATGCCTTCTTTCTCGACGGTGTCGAGCAGGCCGGCTTCCGGGGTGCGCTCGAACATGCTGTATTTGGGTTGGTGCACCACGCAGGGCGTACCGAGGTCGCGGAGGATGGCGCAGGCCCGGGCGGTGTCGGCCGGGTTATAGTTGGAGATGGCGGCGTAAAGAGCCTTACCTGAACGGACCGCCTGCGCGAGCGCGCCCATGGTTTCTTCCATCGGGGTGTGCGGGTCGCGCCGGTGACTATAGAAGATGTCGACGTAGGGCAGCCCCATCCGCTTCAGCGACTGGTCCAGAGAGGCCAGCAGGTATTTGCGGGAGCCGAAGTCGCCATGGGGACCTGGCCACATGGTGTAGCCCGCCTTGGTCGAGACGATCAGCTCGTCGCGATAGGTGGCGAGGTCTTCGCGGAGGATGCGGCCGAAGGTTTCTTCCGCGGAGCCCGGGGTAGGCCCGTAGTTGTTCGCGAGGTCGAAGTGCGTGACGCCGAGGTCGAAGGCGCGGAGGGCGATCGACCGGGCGTTGGCGAAGTCGTCGACGCTCCCGAAGTTATGCCAGAGGCCGAGCGAGACCTTCGGGAGGTGAAGCCCAGACTTGCCGCAACGCGCTTGGAAAGACGGGTGGGCGTAGCGAGCGGGGTCGGCTTGATGCATGGAGATAATCAAGCGGGCATGCGTCTTTTTAGCCAGCGGCAAAACCTCTCTCGCCGACTTTCGGCACGAATGACGAAATCGTGGCACGTTTTACGCCACACCGGCACGCGAAAACACTTTGGCACGGCCGATGCTCAAAGGGATGCGCACCTAAGCACCCACCAAAACCAACACCACCATGAAGACCCACACCAAACTCGCAGTAGCGTTCCTCGCCGCTGCTTCCTCGATCGCCGCCCAGGCCGCCGATGCTTCCGCGGCCTTCACTGGTGCGGGCAACATCGCCCTCACCAGCGACTATGTCTTCCGCGGTGCCTCCCAGACCGCCGGCAAGACCGCGCTGCAGGGCGGTTACGATGTGACCCATGCTTCCGGCTTTTCGGCCGGCCTCTGGGCTTCCAACGTTTCTGATGCGCTCGGCGGCCTAGAGATCGACCTGTATGCCAATTACGGCTTCAAGCTCGGTGCCTTCGATGTCTCCGTTGGCTATATCAACTATACCTATAACACCGCCGCTAACGGTGGAGAGGCGAACCTCGCGGTAACCTATGCGGGCCTCACGCTCAAGTATTCCGACGGCGTCTCGGGCGCGCTGAGCGATTATTACTATGAAGCGAATTACAGCTATGACGTTCCTTCGGTCAAAGGGCTGAACTTGGGCCTACACTACGGCCAGACCGAAACGAAAGTCTACGATTACGCCATCGCCGTCAGCTATCCAGTGCTCGGCTTTACCGGGACGGTCTCTTACTCTGATCTCGAAGCGGGGAAAAGTATCACAGCCGTCACGCTCAAGAAGGTCTTTTAGTCCTGAGTCAGTTGCACATAGCCCCAAGGGCGTCCTCCGGGAGAGGGCGCCCTTTCCATGTCCAGCCATCTTCGCCGATGGCTTGCGCCGTCCACCTGTCGGGACACGTTCGTCATGCATGCCCGAACTCGCCGAAGTCGAATATTTCCGCCGTCGCTGGAATCCCGGTATTGGCCGGAAGGTCGCGAAGGTCTTCTTGAATCCTAAGGCCCGAGTCGGACGTGGCGTCGACCTGAAGGCGCTTACCAAGGCGCTCACGGGCGCCAAGCTGATCGAATCCTTCGCCGCAGCGAAGCAGATGGCATTCTGCTTTTCGGGTAATGTCTGGCTCGGCGTGCACCTCGGGATGACGGGTCGCATGGAAGCCGGCGATGCCGATCGCGAGCCGACGCCTTACGACCACTTCAAGCTGACGATGACCGGCGGCAAGGAACTCGCCTTCGTCGACCCTCGGCAGTTTGGACTCGTCCAGTTCTGGCAAGGCGCGGGCGTTCCGCCGTGGTGGGAGAAAATCCCGCCAGCAATCCTTTCGCCGGAATTCACCGTCGGTGTCGTCGAGGTCTTCCTCCGTCGCCGCGCGCGCACGGCGATCAAGCCGGTACTGCTCATGCAGGAGCGCTTCCCCGGGATCGGCAACTGGATGGCCGACGAAGTCCTTTGGCGCGCTGGCTTCCATCCTCAAGCCAAGGCCGGCTCGTTCGGGCCGAAGTCCGTGCGCAAACTGCACGCGATGTTGCGCGAGGTCTGCGCGGAGGCGATGGAGGTCATCGGCAAGGATTGGTCCGACCCGCCCGATAGCTGGCTCTTCAACCATCGCTGGAAAGACGGCGGTCGCTGCCCGCGTTCGAAGAAGCCGTTGGTCCGCGAAGACGTCGGGGGTCGCACCACGTGCTGGTCGCCCGAGCGCCAGGTGCTGGGCTCCGAACGCCGTTGACCTTCCGCGTGCGCGCCCGAATTTGAACCCATGCGCGTCACCGGCGGCATCGCCCGAGGTATCCAGCTCCGCGTCCCCACGCAGGGCGGCGTACGCCCGGCCACGGATTATATCCGCGAGGCAGTCTTCAACTCGCTCGCGGCGTTCGTGCCCGGCACGGCGGTACTCGACCTCTTCGCTGGCACCGGCGCTTACGGACTTGAATCACTGAGCCGAGGCGCGCTGCGCGCGACGTGTGTGGATGAGCGCATCGGTGCCGAGCTCACGGCCAACGCTGCCGCGGTCGCGAAGTCGATGGGCCTCACCGAACTTCCTTTCACCAAGGTCACGGGCGACGCGACCAAGCCCGGCGTGGCCGAAGGCCGCTTCGACCTCGTCTTCGCCGATCCGCCTTGGGAGCTGTGGCAGACGAAGGGCGCGGAGATCGCCGCGACGGCGGTGAGCTATGCCGAAGAAGGCGCCCACGTGCGCGTGATCCTCGAAGCCCCCGGCGGTTACGAAGTCCCAGTTCCCGAAGGCTGGAAGCTGCGCAAGGTGATCGGCAAAGGCAAAGGCCAGCCCGCCGCGTCAGTCCTCGTCCGCAAGGCCGCGGAGTGATCAACCGCCGAGCGACTGGTGCTTTTCCCAGACGCGCAGCTGCGCGAGCATGAGCGCCCCGCCGACGAGCGCGG
>RFRI01000181.1 GCA_009924535.1 Verrucomicrobiota bacterium | reverse complement strand
GAAGGGCCAGCTCTGGACTGGCACGGAGATGGCCGATTACGTCGTCCCCCGCGCCCTGCAGCTCGAAGAGATCCCCGGCATCGTCGCCGAATACGTCAAGGGCGCCCGCCTCGCGAAGGAAGCCGGTTTCGACGGCGTCGAGATCCATAACGCCAACGGCTACCTTCTCGACCAGTTTCTGCGCAGCGGCACCAACACCCGCGAAGACGGCTACGGTAACTCCCTCGCCGCCCGCGCGCGCCTGACCCTCGAGGTCGCCAACGCCGTCATCTCCATCTGGGGTTCCGACCGCGTGGGCATCCGTCTTTCGCCCGGCGGCGTGTTCAATGACATGTCCGACGCCAATCCGGCCGAGACTTTCGGTTACCTCCTGCGTGAACTCTCCAAGCTTGAACTCGCCTACGCCCACGTCACGCGCGTCACCGCCCAGGATATCGCGCACGGCGCCAAGGACGGCGTCGGACCCAAGGAACTCCGCAAGGATTTCAAGGGTGTGCTCATCACCGCCGGTGGCTTCGATCGCGCGCAGGCCGAGCAGGCCATCGCCGAAGGCTGGGCGGATGCGATCGCCTACGGCGTGCCGTTCCTCTCGAACCCCGATCTCCCTCACCGCCTGCAGGAAAACCTCGCGCTCAACACGCCTGACGAAAGCACCTTCTACGCCTCTGGCGCGAAGGGATATACGGATTATCCCGCGGCGAAGTAAGCGCCGCGTTTGGTAGGGGCAGCACCGCGTGCTGCCCTCGTTGTATCGGGATAACACTTCGCTCAAGGGGAGACCGGAAACCGGATAGTATGCTGCGGCTTTGTCTTGGGTAGGGTTGAGCGCCCTCGCTCAACCGCGGCTGACCAAGGGTGGTCAGCCCTACCTCGATGCAAGAGACAGGCCGAGACCTGGGACCCGAAAGTGTTTTCACCCCAGCCAATTCTCCGGTTTCCGGTCTCCCCTTGAGATTATAAAAACAAAAAAGGACAGCACGTGGTGCTGTCCCTGCCTGCGGAAATATTTTTCCCGCTCAGTGATGTCCGCCGGCCTGCTTCTCCGCCTCTTCCTTCTTCTTGTCCCACTTGTGGTGACCGTCCGGAAGGGTGCCGCCGAGTTCGTAAAGCTTCACCTTGTTATTGACCATGGCTTCGCGCGTCAGGCCGGTCAGCGAATACTGGTTCTGCAGGAAGATGGCTTCTTCGGGGCAGACTTCTTGGCACAGGCCGCAGTAGATGCAGCGCAGCATGTTGATCTCGAATTCCTTCGGCGCCTTCTCGACGTGGGCGTTCGTGGCGTCCTCGGAGATCTCGCCGGGGGTGATCCGGATGGCCTTGGGCGGGCAGACGAATTCGCAGAGCTGGCAGGAGACGCACTTCTCGCGGCCGTTGGGATCCATCACCAGCGTGGGCACGCCGCGGTAGTTCTTCGGGATGGCGGGGCGTTCTTCCGGGTACTGGAGCGTCACGGAGGGACGCATCATGTTATCCCAGGTGACCTTGAGGCCCGCGAGGACCTGCGGGAGATAGGTGCGCTCGAGGAGGGTGAGCGGACGACGTTCGACGACTTTGATGGCCATGGTGTGGGGTTATCCGCGGAGGGCGTACCATGCGAAGTACGCGAGCAGGTTGAGGACGGCGAGGGGCAGGAGCACGCGCCAGCCGATGCGCATCACCTGGTCATACCGGAAGCGCGGGATGGTCCAGCGCACCCAGACGAAGAAGAACAGGAAGGCGCACAGCTTGAGGAAGAACGTGGCGACGCCGATGAGCGAACCGATCCAGCCTTCGCCGACGGTCGGCATCCACGGCAGCACATGCCAGCCGCCGAGGAACATCAGGATGAAGAGCGTCGAGCCGATGATCATGTGGCTATATTCGGCCACGAAGAAGATGCCGAACTTGAACGCGCCGTATTCGGTATGGAAGCCGCCGACGAGGTCGGTCTCGGATTCCGGCATGTCGAACGGGTGGCGGTTCGTCTCGGCGAACACGCAGATCAGGAAGACCAGCGCGGCCACAGGATGGTAGAGGATGTTCCAGGCGCCGCTCTGGGCGTTGACCATCGCGACGAGGCTGAGGCCGTGGTCTTCGCCGGGGGCGGAGGTCGCGAGGAAGACGGTGAGCACCGAGAGGCCCATCGCGAGTTCGTACGAGACGAGCTGCGCCGCGCCGCGGACGGCGCCGAGGAAGGGGAACTTCGAGTTGGCGGACCAGCCGGCGAGGGCGATGCCGTAGACGCCGAGGGAACTGATCGCGAACATGAACAGCACGCCGACGTCGGCGCCCTGCGTGAGCGAGATGGCGTAGCGCCTGCCTTCGTAGGTGAACTCGCCGAACGGCAGCATGATCAGCACGATGAGGGCCGGCGCGAGGGCGATGATCGGCGCGAGGACGTAGTAGACCTTGCGGACGTGGCCGGGCAGGGCGTCCTCCTTGAAGAGGAACTTGCCGCCGTCGGCCGCGGGCTGGATGAAGCCGCCTTTCGCCAGGAAGGTCCCGACGAACGGGATCCAGCCGATGAGCGGGTGCATGGTGCGGTTCGGGCCAAGTCGGCCTTGGATCCAAGCAGAAGCCTTGCGCTCAAGGAGCACGCTGTAACCGGCAATCGTCATCACGATCAGGATCAGCGTCACGCCGCGGGCCGCGGTGAAATACCAAGCCGGCGAGAGGACGAAGTCGGTGAGGAGTTTTTCCATGGTCGACAGGGCTTAGGCGGTGGCGACCGGGGCGAACTTCAGCAGTTTGCCTTCGGGGAATTTGTGGGCAGCGAACGCGGCGCCGTCGAGCTGCACGCCTTCGGTGGGGAGTAGGCGGCCGTCGAGGCCGGTGAGCGTCGCGACGTTGGCGGAGAGTTCGGACCAGACCGTGGCGGCGTCGGCACCAGCGAGGCGGGCGAGTACGAGCGCGTCAGGTAGTACGCCAGTCGGACCGGGGACGGCCTGGGCGAAGGACTGCAGGCGGAACTGGCAGTTGATGAACGAGCCGCTGCGTTCGAACACCGTCAGCGCAGGCAGCACGACTTCGGCGGCGGCGGTGGTGACGTTGTGATGCGTGGCGAGGACGACGCTGCGCACTTTGGCGAGCGTTGACGCGGGCAGGCCGAGCATCGCGGCGTCTTCGCGCACGATGAGGACGGACTTCACCTTGCCGGCGTCGATGTCGGCCGCGAGGGCCTTCAGGTCGGCGACGGGCGCGCGGTCGGTGAGGCCGGTGACGAGGGCGCCGCGGAAATTCGGGGTGCGGTCTTCGGAGACCAGGAGGCCGTCGCCTTTGCCGACATGGGCCGGGATGGTGACGGTGGCGTGCTTGGTGAAATTTCAATCCGAGTACCGGCATCGCGATTTGTTTTGGAACTATTGAAGATGACCGGTCCACTTGCTACCGCAAGCATTTCACCTGTGGGGCAAGGTCCAACGCGCATTCTTGATTCAGCCCTACAAAGTAAATCTGAAATGATCCGCATATGCGATGAGGGAGAATTACCGCAGGGCCCGCTCTCAAGTATTCTTTCGGTTAAAGGTGGACGTATTTCGATGACGCGAGTTGGCGCACTTTCTTTCGAGCAGTTAAGCGCAAAAGTGAGCGGAATTGCGCCGTCAAGTGACCAAAAAACCTAACTAACGCCTAGGCTACATCTCATGTCACAGACCCCTTTTTACGGACCAGATTTCGAACTGCTCTCGCAACAAGACCCAGATATCGCAAAAGTATTGCTCTCTGAATTAAAGCGCCAACAAACTACGCTTCAACTCATTGCAAGTGAAAACTTTACTTCGCGTGCGGTTCTTGCAGCGCTTGGTTCAACTCTTTCAAACAAATATGCAGAGGGATATCCAGGAAAGCGCTACTACGGCGGATGTGAAGAAGTTGATGTTGCAGAGGTAATAGCAATAGACCGTGCGAAGTCGTTGTTTGGGGCAGAACATGCCAACGTCCAACCTCATTCAGGAGCTAGTGCAAACGTGGCAGTGTATG
>RFRI01000019.1 GCA_009924535.1 Verrucomicrobiota bacterium | reverse complement strand
CCGGTGGTCCCGGCGGCCGTCGCAACGGTCCTGGCGGCCCTGGCCGCGGTCCGCGTCGCGACAATCGCAACGACGCCCCTGCTTCCGAATACAACGACAAGGTCGTCCACATCAACCGCTGCTCGAAGGTCGTCAAAGGCGGCCGTCGCTTCAACTTCGCCGCGCTCGTCGTGGCAGGGGATGGCAAGGGCCGCGTCGGCGTGGGTTACGGCAAGGCCAAGGAAGTTCCCGATGCGATCCGCAAGGGAACCGACCGCGCCCACCGCGCCCTCGTCCGCGTCAATCTCCGCGGCAACACCATCCCGCACGAAGTCATCGGCCACGCCGACGGCGGCGTCGTGATGCTCCGTCCGGCTGCTCCTGGTACCGGTCTCATCGCCGGCGGCGGCGTCCGTGCCGTCCTCGAAGTCGCTGGTTACAAGGACGTCCTCTCGAAGTCCATGGGATCCAACAATCCCCAGGCGATCGTGAAGGCCACCTTGGACGGACTCTCCAAGCTCCGTACCCTCGAACAAATCAAGGCTCTCCGCGCCTAAGCGGAACACACTGACATGAAACTCGACTCTCTGCCCAAGATCAAGGGCTCCACTCATCGCCACAAGATCCTCGGCCGCGGTCGCGGCACCGGTCACGGCAAGACTTCCGGTCGCGGCCACAAAGGCATGAAGGCCCGCTCCGGCGGCGGCCATCGCCCCGGCTTCGAAGGCGGTCAGATGCCTCTCTACCGTCGCCTGCCTCACCGCGGCTTCAAGAACGTCAATCGTATCGACTACGCCGTGCTCAACGTGCGCGATTTCGAAGAGCTCGAAGGCAAGACCTTCGGCCTCGAGGAACTCGTCGCCGCCGGCGTCCTGCGCAAGTCCGCCCCTCTCCTCAAGATCCTCGGCACCGGCGAACTCACGCGCGCCATCACCGTCAAGGCCCACCGTTTCTCCAAGGACGCGAAAGCGAAGATCGAGAAGGCCGGCGGCAAGGCGGTCCTGATCGAGATCAAGAAGTCGGCCACCGCTGCTGAGTGAGCCTCGGCTCGCCCTTGTCCTCGATGTTCTCGGCCTTCGCCAACTGCTGGAGGATCCCTGAGCTCAGGGCCCGGCTGATCGCTACCGTGGCCCTGGTGTTCGTCGCCCGTATCGGCGCGAACATCCCGCTGCCGGGCATCGATCCGAAGGACATCATGGACTACTACCACTCCATGGCCGACAAGTCGTCGGGCGGAGTGGTCGCGATGTACAACATGTTCACGGGCGGCGCGCTCCTCAAAGGAGCCGTCTTCTCGCTGGGCATCATGCCGTACATCAGCGCCTCGATCATCATGCAGCTGATGTCGGCGGTCGTCCCGTCGATCGCCCGCCTCCAGCAGGAGGGCGAAGTCGGCCGCCAGAAGGTCGCCCAGTACTCGCGCTACCTGACCATCCTGATCGCCATCGTCCAGTCCGCGCTGCTCCTCGGCGCCTTCTGCAATCCGCAGCAGGTCGGCCAAGCCCTCGGCCTCGGCAACTTCACCGGCACCATCGTCGTGATGCAGAGCAAGATGCTCTTCGTCTGCCTCGGCGTCTGCCTCCTTACTTCCGGCGCGATCGTCATGCTCTGGCTCGGCGAGCAGATCACCCAGCGTGGGATCGGCAACGGCACGTCCGTCCTGATCACCATCGGCATCCTCGCCGATATCCCGGGAGCGCTCACCTCCTTCGTCGACATGACCTTCGGCGGCAAGGTCGGCGCCGCCGCGGCCAACTCCCACGGCTGGGAGAAGGCCGCCGGCATGATCCTCCTTTTTGTCGCCGTCACCGCCGCGATGGTCGCCATCAACCAGGCCGTCCGCAAGATCCCGATCCAGTACGCGCAGCGTATGGTCGGCCGGAAGATGTACGGCGCGCAGACCAACTACCTCCCGCTCAAGGTCAATTACGCGGGCGTGATGCCGGTCATCTTCGCCGGCGCCATCATGAGCTTCCCGCCCATGCTGCTCAACCCGCTGAGCACCTATTTCCCGACGCTCGCCTTCCTGCATGACTGGGCCGCATTCTTCTCCCGCAACAACGCCTTCTACTACACGGTCTATTCCGTCCTTATCTTCGGCTTCAGTTACTTCTGGATCTCGATCATGTTCCGCCCGGTGCAGATCGCCGACGATCTCAAGAAGAACAACGGCTACATCCTCGGCGTCCGTCCCGGCGAGCACACAGCCCAGTTCCTGGACTTCGTGATGACCCGCCTCACGCTGGCCGGGTCTCTCTTCCTGCTGGTCATCGCGCTGATGCCCGACCTCTTCATCAGCCAGCTCAGCTTCCCGATGCGTCTCGCGACGTTCCTCGGCGGCACGGGCGGCCTGATCACCGTCGGCGTGATGCTCGACACGATGCGCCAGGTGGAGACCTATCTGCTGCAGCGTAACTACGAAGGCTTCCTGAAGAAGGGACGCATCGGCGGCATTCCGGTGCCCGCCGCCGCGCTCCGTACGGACGCCGAAACTTCGGCCCTTGGTTCCCTCGAGAAGACCTGCCTGACCCTGTTCATCTTCGGCGTCATCGCCTGGGGTTTGAATCACTGGGGCGCGTTCGCCCGCTAAGCTTTTCCCGGGATGATCGATTTGAAGTCGGCCGAGGACGTGAGTCGCATGCGCGCCGCCTGCGCGGCTGCGGCTCGTGTCCTGCACGACCTGTCGACCCTCGTCGTCCCGGGTATCTCGACCGCCGGCTTGGACTCCGCCGCCCGCGGACTGATGGCCCGGCATGGTTGCGAGAGCGCCTGCCACGGCTACGTCGTCGGTCGACTGAGCTATCCGGGCTACGTCTGCATTTCTCTCAACGACGAGATCGTCCATGGTATCGGCGCCGCGGATCGCATCATCCGCGATGGCGACTTGGTATCATTGGACGTGGTCGTCCGCCGGGATGGCTTCATCGGGGATAATGCCCGGACCATCATGGTAGGGACGGTCGACCCCCTTGCCCGCCAGCTTTGCGTCGACACCGAAAAATCCCTCATGGCCGGCATCGCCGCCGTGAAGCCCGGCAATAGGGTAGGGGATATCTCTGCGGCCATCCAGGAGGCTCTTGCCTCCGGGGGATATGGCATCGTGCGTGACTTCGTAGGCCATGGCGTCGGCCGCAAGATGCACGAAGAGCCCCAGATTCCAAACTACGGTAAGGCAGGAACTGGACCTAAGTTATTGCCAGGCATGGCTTTAGCCATTGAGCCCATGGTAAACCTCGGCTCCCATAAGATCGTCATGGCCTCGGACGGCTGGACCGCCCGGACCGCCGATGGGAAAGTCTCCGCTCACTTCGAACACACCGTTTTGGTGACCGAAAACGGGGCTGAAATCCTCACCCTCGTTTAAACCGTATTTTTTGCTTTCAAATCCCACCAGAACCTCCAAGTTCCGACCTCTTTCCCACCTTCCAAACAGCACGGACACCATGCCTCGAATCCTCGGCGTAGACATTCCCAACAACAAGAAAGTAGAGATCTCTCTCCGCTATATCTATGGCATCGGCCCCCGCCGCGCCACGGAGATCTGCGAAGCTCTCGGCTTTGATCCTGCCATGCGCGCTCAGAATCTCTCTGAGGAGCAGCTGAACAAGATCGTCGAGTACATCGTACGCATGGGGTACAAGTGCGAAGGCGATCTTCGCCGCGACATCGCGCAGAACCTGAAGCGCCTCCAGGCGATCAAGTGCTACCGCGGCCTCCGCCACTTCCGCGGCCTCCCGGTCCGTGGTCAGCGTACGCGCACCAACGCCCGTACCCGCAAGGGCAAGCGCAAGACCGTCGGCGTCGCCGCGGCTCCGTCCAAGTAAGCCAACCTTTCTCCTAACACTATTTTACGATGAGCGAAGAAGCCCCCAAGACCCCCAAGGCAAAGAAGCCGAAGGCCCCTGCCGCCGAAGGCGTCGCCGCCCCCGAAGTCGTCGCTGCCGCGGCCGCTCCGGCCGAAGCCGCCGCTCCCGAGCGCAAGGAGATCACCGCCAAGGAACTCCTCGGCGAAGAGCTCGGTGAAGTGAAGGTTCGTCGCGCCAAGGGCTCGAAGAACATCACCACCGGCATCTGCCACATCCTGGCCACCTTCAATAACACCAAGGTCACGATCACCGACGCCAACGGCAACGTGATCTCCTGGGGCAGCGCCGGCCGCCACCAGTTCCGCGGTTCCCGCAAGTCCACCGCCTACGCCGCCCAGGTCGTCTGCTCCGAAGCCGCGAAGCTCGCCATGGCTCACGGCCTCAAGGATGTCTCCGTCCGCGTCAAGGGTCCGGGCATGGGCCGTGACAGCGCCATCCGCGCCCTCCAGGTGCTCGGCCTGAACGTCACCTCGATCCTCGACACCACCCCGATCCCTCACAACGGCTGCCGTCCTCCGAAGCGCCGTCGCGTCTGATCTTCCCCGCTTTCCGCATCACCGTCCGGCTATGGCAAACCGGGCGGGTCCTCCCCTCCGCCGACTCTACCAAATCCTAACACACCATGTCTCGTTACACCGGTCCTACCACGAAGCTCAACCGTCGCTTCGGCCAGAATATTTTCCCCACCTCGAAAGGTGAGGAGCGTCGTCCGTACCCTCCGGGTATCCATGGCAAGACGACCCGCCGCAAGGTCTCCGAATACGGCGTCGGCCTCAATGAGAAGCAGAAGCTTCGCATGATGTACGGCCTGACCGAGAAGCAGTTCCGCCTCTCCTTCGAACGCGCCAAGCGCATGGGCGGCGTCGCCGGTGACAATTTCCTCCGCATCCTCGAGACCCGCCTCGACAACGTGGTCTTCCGCCTCGGCTTCGCCAATTCCCGCGCCGCCGCCCGCCAGCTCGTCGGCCACGGCCACATCCGCATCGACGGCCGCAAGGTCGACGTCGCCAGCTACGCCACCTCGCCTGGCGAGAAGATCGAAGTCCGCGACCGCACCTCTTCCAAGCAGCTCGCCACCCG
This sequence comes from Verrucomicrobiota bacterium, assembly GCA_009924535.1. Taxonomy (GTDB): domain Bacteria; phylum Verrucomicrobiota; class Verrucomicrobiia; order Opitutales; family UBA953; genus UBA953. The sequence continues at coordinate 7,314 of RFRI01000019.1, read as the reverse complement.
CGCCGTCGAAGAAGGCCAGGGTCGTTCCGCCCCCGCCTGGCTCGTCGTCCTCCCTGAGCAGCTCAATGGTCAGATCGTCCGCGAGCCCGCCAAGGAAGAACTGCCTTCGGACGTCAACGTCCAGATCATCGTCGAATTCTACAGCCGCTGATCCCAGCACAGACCAAACACCCAACGGACCCACAGACATGACCAAGCGACTCGGACAATTCCAACGCCCCAAGACCCTCAAGAAGGAGGAGTCTTCCGCCACCCCCACCTACGCGAAGTATTTCGCCGAGCCCTTCGAGACCGGCTTCGGTCACACCGTCGGCAACTCCCTCCGCCGCATCCTGCTGAGCTCCATCGAAGGCGCCGCGATCTCCGCCGTGACGATCGAAGGCGTGCAGCACGAGTTCCAGCCGATCGAAGGCGTCGTCGAAGACGTCACCGAGATCGTCCTCAACCTCAAGAAGGTGCGCATCCGCACCGAGGCCAACAAGCGCGAAGCCTTCAAGGGCACCATCGATGTCAACAAGACCGGCCCCGTGAAGGCCTCGGACATCAAGTTCGAGACCAAGGGAGCCACCGTCACCCTCGTCAATCCTGACCAGGTCATCTGCACCCTCGACCGCAAGCGTCGCTTCTACGCCGACCTCGAAGTCACCGTGGGTCGCAGCTGGGCTTCCGCCGAGGAGAACAAGAAGGCCGAACAGGCCATCGGTTCCATCCCCGTCGACTCCCTCTTCTCTCCCGTCACCCTCGTGAAGTACTCCGTCGAGTCCACCCGCTCGGGCGACAAGACCGACTACGATAAGCTCGTCCTCGAGATCTCGACCGACGGCCGCATCACCCCGGACGAAGCCCTTAAGGAAGCGTCCGCCATCCTGCGCCACCATCTCGAGGTGTTCGACACCGTCTCCGCCGACTCCGTCGAGTTCGAGACCGGCCACAAGGAGATCAGCGAAGAGACCAACCGTCTCCGCAAGCTGCTCAACATGTCGGTCAACGAGATCGAACTCTCCGTCCGCGCCGCCAACTGCCTCAACAACGCCAACATCAACACCGTCGGCGAACTGGCGATGAAGACCGAGCAGGAGATGCTCAAGTACCGCAACTTCGGCAAGAAGTCCCTGAACGAGATCAAGGCCAAGCTCGAACAGCTCGGCCTGTCCCTCGGCCAGAAGATCAACGAAGGTCTCCTCGACAAGGGCGTGAACGCCTAATCCAGACCGGAACCCACACTCATGCGTCACCGCAAACACAATCACGTCCTCGGCGTCAAGACGGCCCACCGCCGCTCGCTCATCGGTAACCTCGCTTCCGCGCTGTTCACCAACGCCCGCATCACGACGACCCTCTCCCGCGCCAAGGCCCTCCGTCCTTTCGCCGAGCAGGTCATCACCTACGCCAAGAAGGCCGAGCAGTCCGCCGACAAGTCGGTGAAGCTCCACTACTACCGCCTGGCCATCGCCAAGCTGCGCAACGAAGACGCCGCCCAGCTCCTGTTCAAGGAGCGCGTGCAGCAGTTCCTCGGTCGCACCGGCGGTTACACCCGCATCTACAAGCTCGGCGCCCGTAAGGGTGACGCGGCTGAGACGGCCATCATCGAGCTCGTGGCCAAGGACGACAAGTCTCCGGCCATGACGCCGAAGGCCAAGACGGCGCGCAAGCCCAAGGCCAAGAAGGAAGCGGCCGCCGCTTCTGCCCAGGCCTAAGCTTATCGCCTAGGCTTGAACCCGAGACGCGTCCGCCCTCCGGCTGGCGCGTCTCGCCTTTTTAACCCCTCCTCGCCACCATGCTGCAGTCCGTCGACCTTGCCGTCTTCCTGGCCTTCCTGGCCGGACTCGGTGCGGTCGTCTTGTTCGGCCTGCAGGCCTGGTATGACCGGCGCGACGTGCTGCTTTCGGACCACCGCCGCCTCAATTCCGCCTTTTCCTGCGTCCGTTGCAACGTGACTTACGTCCGCCCCCGCCGCCGCGAGGAGGCCGTCTGCCCTCGTTGCGGCTGGAACAATGTTCGCCTCAAGTTCTGAATCCCCCACACTTTCCCACCATGGCTACCCAGTCCATCGCCATTCTCGATTTCGGTTCGCAGCTGACCAAGGTCATCGCGCGCCGCATCCGCGAGTGCAACGTCCACTCCCGCATCTATCCCTTCGGCGTCACGCCCGAAACCCTTCGCGCCGACGGCGTGGTAGGCATCATCCTCTCCGGCGGCCCGGACAGCGTGAAGGCCAAGGGCTCGCCCCATCCGCACACCGGCGTCTTCGAGATGGGCCTGCCCGTGCTGGGCATCTGCTACGGCGTCCAGCTCATGGGCCAGATGCTCGGCGGTAACGTCGCCAGCAGCTCCCATCGCGAGTACGGTCACGGCACGCTATCCTTCGGCAAGGGCTCCCAGCTCCTGCAGGGACTGAAGTCTCCGCTGCGCATCTGGAATTCGCACGGCGACAAGATCACCCGCCTCCCGCGCGGCTTCAAGGCCGTCGCCTCCACCGAGAACTCCGAGTGCGCGGTCATCGAGGATCCGAAGCGCCGCTTCTACGGCATCCAGTTCCACCCCGAGGTCGCCCACTCCGAGCGCGGCATCGACATCCTCCGCAACTTCCTCTTCCGCATCTGCCGCTGCAAGCCGACCTGGAAGATGGACGACTACGTCGAGACGGCCGTCCGCGAGATCCGCGAGAAGGTCGGCAAGTCCCAGGTCATCCTGGGCCTCTCCGGTGGCGTCGATTCCTCCGTCGCGGCCGCCCTCATCCAGCGCGCCATCGGCAAGCAGCTGACCTGTGTCTTCGTCGATAACGGCCTGCTCCGCCTCAACGAACGGGCCCAGGTCGAGAAGATGTTCCGCGGCAAGTTCAAGGTCGACCTCCGCGTCGTCGACGCCTCCGCGGTCTTCCTCCGCAAGCTCAAGGGCGTCACCGACCCCGAGCGCAAGCGTAAGATCATCGGCCATGAGTTCATCAAGGTCTTCGAACGCTCGATCGCCGAGGTCCAGCGCACGAAGAAGGGCAAGGTCGACTTCCTCGCCCAGGGCACGCTCTACCCCGACGTCATCGAATCTCTTTCGCCCAACGGCGGTCCGGCCGCCACGATCAAGAGCCACCACAACGTGGGCGGCCTGCCCAAGCACATGAAGCTGAAGCTGCTCGAGCCTCTGCGCGAACTCTTCAAGGATGAGGTGCGCGCCCTCGGCGAAGCCCTCGGCCTGCCTCATGAGATGGTCTGGCGCCACCCGTTCCCGGGTCCCGGCCTCGCGGTCCGCGTCTGCGGCGACATCACCAAGGAGCGCCTCGAGGTGCTCCGCAAGGCCGACGACATCTTCATCAACGAACTTCGCACCTCCGGACAGTACGCCAAAGTCTGGCAGGCCTTCGCGGTCTTCCTGCCGGTGCGCAGCGTCGGCGTGATGGGCGACGGACGTACCTACGACAACGTCTGCGCCCTCCGCGCGGTGACTTCTTCCGACGCGATGACGGCCGACTGGGCCCGCCTGCCGTACGATGTGCTGCAGCGTGCCTCGACCCGGATCATCAACGAAGTGAAGGGCATCAACCGCGTGGTCTACGACGTCTCGTCCAAGCCGCCGGCGACCATCGAATGGGAATAAGCCGGGGTTTGCCCCGTTGACACCCCTTCGGCCCTTCCTTACCTAGTCGCCAGTGTCTGAACCCGGCTTCCAGGTCATCGCGCGCCGCTGGCGCCCCCGTTGCTTCGACGAACTCGTCGGACAGGAACACATCGTCAGGACCCTCCGCAATGCGCTCGAGACGAAGCGTATGGCGCACGCCTATCTCTTCATCGGTCCGCGTGGCACGGGTAAGACGACCACCGCCCGCATCCTGGCCAAGGCCCTGAACTGCGCCGGCGGACCGAAGCCGGATTTCTCCCTCGACGACCCGGTCTGCCTGGCGATCGAGAAGGGCAGCTGCCTCGACGTGGTCGAGATCGACGCCGCCTCCAACCGCGGCATCGAGGACGCCAAGCGTATCCGCGACGAATGCCAGTACGCCCCGAGCAACTGCCCGTTCAAGGTCTTCATCATCGACGAAGTCCACCAGCTCTCGAAGGACGCCTTCAACGCGCTCCTCAAGACGCTCGAGGAGCCGCCGCCCTGGGTTAAGTTCATCCTGGCGACGACCGAGGCGGATAAGATCCTCCCGACCATCACTTCCCGCTGCCAGCGCCTGGAGTTCCATCCGATCTCTGAAGACGTCATCGCCGCCCAGCTCGCCCGCATCGTCAAGGCCGACGGCGTGACGGCCGATCAGCACGCTCTCACGGCGATCGCCCGCCTGGCTTCCGGCGGCATGCGCGACTCGCAGTCCATCCTCGACCAGGTGATTTCCTTCTCCGGCAAGAAGATCACCGAGGCAGACGTGCTTTCCATCTACGGCCTCGCCTCCGTCCAGCAGGTCACCGACCTCTGCCACGGCATCGCCACCTGCGACGGCAAGAAGGTCCTCGCGCTCTGTGACGCTTTCCACGCCGAAGGCCGCGACCTCCTTCGCGTGCTCGCTGACCTGCAGGTCCGCGTTCGCGCCGCCACCCTGGATGCGGTCCGCTCCGGCGGCTCTTCCGCCCAACTCGGCGCTCCGCTCGCCACCGAGCAGCTCGTGCGTCTTCTTGAATGCCTGCAGGAAGGGGAGAACGGCATCCGCCAAGGGCTCTCGCCGCGGGCCAACTTCGAAGTCACTCTCCTCAAGGCGATCGAACAAAGTAGGTCGCGGTCGATAGACCTGCTCATCAAAGACATCGCCGCCGCCGCAGCTGGTCTCCCTCGGGAGCCCGGCCAAAAAAAAATAAGGACCACGCTGGCCGTATCGGCGGGGCCTGAGCCGAGCGCAGCCGCTCCCGCCGTCGAACCCGCTCCGGCCGTCAATCCCACGCCCTCACGGGTCGTGGACGTGCCGATCGAGGACTCGGGCATGCTGGAGGAATCCCTTCCGCCGCTGGACGTCGATGCCGCCGAGGCCGAAGCCAGCAGCTCCGATCGCCGTGCCGACTTCGTCTTTCCGGAATCCGCCCTCGCCAGCCTGCTGGTCGCCGAGGTCGGCAAGACGGCCTTCCCGGGCGACAAGGAATTCATCGAGGCGGTCAAGTCGTTGCCTCCCGGCCTGAAGGAGAAGCTGAAGGACACGATCGGCGCCGAGTTCACGGCCCTCCGTCCGGTCCCGGTCGGCAAGCTCCGTCGCCCGCTCTGACCGTGGCGCCGTCGATCGAAATCGGCGTCATCTCCGATACGCACGGCCGCCTTCGCGCCGAGGCGCTCATCGCGCTCGAAGGGTGCGACGTGATCTTCCATGCCGGCGACGTCTGCGGCCCGTCGATCGTGCCGCAACTCGCCGAAATCGCGCCCTGTCATGTCGTGGCGGGCAACTGCGATGACGACGAATCATTGCCGCTGACCGTCCTGCAGGTCGTCGCCGGATTGCGTATCCTGACGCACCACGGGGACCTGCCGGTGGATGAGGCCGCGTTCCGGCCGGACATCGTGATCACGGGGCACACGCATGTCCCGAAGATCGAGCAGGATGGCGCCGTGCTGAGGCTGAACCCCGGCAGCGCCGGCCCTCGCCGCTTTAACCTTCCCGTGACGGTCGCCCGGATTACGGTGCGAGCGGGCAGGGCGAGCGCCCGCCTGATTCCCCTCGACGTGACATGAAGCAACCTCTGCCTATCGACGCCCTGCAGGACGGCCTCGTCGCCGCCTGCGGGCGCGTGCGCAGGTTGGTGCTGCGCGCCCCGACCGGCTCCGGTAAGTCGACGCGTATCCCTCAGATGCTCCTGGACCTGAATCTCGTGCAGGGCCAGATCATCGTGCTGCAGCCTCGCCGTATCGCCGCCCGCTTGCTGGCCGCGCGCATCGCGCAGGAACGCGAGGTTCGCCTCGGCGGCGAAGTCGGCTACCAGATCCGCTTCGAGCGCGTGGAATCCGCCCAGACGCGGATCAAGTTCGTGACCGAAGCCCTCCTGCTCCGGCAGATGGCCTCGGATCCGGAACTCAAGGGCGTCGGTGCGGTGGTCTTCGACGAATTCCACGAACGCAATCTGCATTCCGACGTGGCCTTGGCCCTCGCCCGCCGGCTGCAGGAGACGCATCGTCCCGACCTGCTGATCATGGCGATGTCCGCGACGCTCGATACCGAAGCCGTGGCAAAGTGGCTCGGCTCCGCCGAGACCTTGGCGGCGGACGGACGCGCCTATCCCGTCCAGATAGAGTATACGCACATGCCGCGCAACTCGACCCGGCCGATCTGGGACGCCGCGGCGGAACAGGTCCGTCGCGTCCTCCGCGAAGAAAGCGAAGGCGACATCCTGGTCTTCATGCCGGGGTCTTACGAGATCATGCGGACCATCGGCGCGGTGCGGAATCTTCCCGAGTCCGGCGGCGTCGACATCCTGCCGCTCTACGGCGAGTTGCCTCCCGAGGAGCAAGATCGCGCCGTCAAGCCGAGCCCCGGCCGCAAGGTGATCGTCGCGACCAACGTCGCCGAGACTTCGCTGACCATCCCCGGCGTGCGCGCGGTGGTCGACGCCGGCCTCGCCCGTATCGCACGCTTTGATCCGCATCGCGGCATCGACACCTTGTTGGTCGAACCGGTCTCGCAGGCCTCCGCCGAGCAGCGCGCCGGCCGCGCCGGCCGTACGGGCCCGGGCCGCTGCATCCGTCTTTGGTCGCAGACCGACCACGAAGCCCGCCCGCTCCGCGAAGTCCCCGAGATCAAGCGCGTCGACCTCTCCGAGACGATTCTGCTCCTCTCGTCTTCCGGCTGGGGCGACGCCGCGACCTTCCCCTGGTATGAGAAGCCGGATGATAAGGCGCTCCAGCGCGCGTTGACCGTCTTGGCGGATCTCGGTGCCGTCGACACGCAAGGTAAGCTCACGCCGATCGGACGCCGTATGTCCGTCTTCCCAGCGCACCCGCGCTATGCGCGCATGCTGCTCGCCGCGGGCGAGCTCGATTGCGTCTACGAAGTCTGCCGTATCGCCGGGCTGGCCCAAGGCCGCGATATCCTGTTCCGCAAGGTCGACGACCGAACCGAGAACGCCCGCGACTCCGTCGAACAGGAGGATGGCTCCGACTTCTTCCCGCGGCTCGCTTTGCTGCAGCAGGCGATCGACCTGAAGTTCGACGCCGACGCCTGCGATCGATTCGGCGTGCACGGCCAGGCCGCGCGCCAGGCCGATCAGGCCGCCCGTCAGTTCCTCAGGCTCGCGGAAGGGCAGGGGCTTCCCGTCAGCGATCGCGTCGCCGATCCGGCCGCCATTCGACGCTGCCTGCTGCTAGGCTTCTCTGATCGCCTCGCCGTCCGGCTCGACGCCGGCACGC
>RFRI01000180.1 GCA_009924535.1 Verrucomicrobiota bacterium | reverse complement strand
GTCCGCCCCAGTCGCCCCCGCCCAGCGTCGCACCCTCGGGCTCATCTTCCTGACGGTGTTCATGGACATCGTGGGCTTCAGCATCATCATCCCGCTGTTCCCGCATCTGCTGGAGTACTATATCAAGCAGGAAGGGGCGATCGGTACGCTTGTCGGCTCGCTGAGCGCCGCGGCCGAGTGGCTGGGTCGCGACACCGTCCTCGATAAGCATCTTCTGTTGCCGGTGCTCTTCGGCGGCATCCTGAGCAGCCTTTATTCCGGCCTGCAGTTCATATTCTCGCCAATCTGGGGCGCGTTGTCCGACCGGCTCGGTCGCCGTCGCATCCTGACGATCACCCTCGCCGGCAACGTGCTTTCCTACGTGCTCTGGATCTTCGCCGCCCAGTTCTGGGTCGTGGTCTTGACGCGTCTCGTCTCCGGCATGATGGCCGGCAATATCGCCGTCGCCAGCGCGGCGGCCGCGGACATCACCGACGAGAAGGAGCGTACGAAAGGGATGGCGGTGGTCGGCATCGCGATCGGCTTGGGCTTCGTCTTCGGGCCCGTCATCGGGGGTCTCGCCTCCTCCTTGCAATTCACGCACGGACCGGTCCTCGGAGCCTTCGGACTCAATCCTTTCTCCGTTCCCGCGGCCATCGCCGCGTCGCTCGCGCTCATCAATTTCCTGTTGGTCGTGAAGTTCTTCCCCGAAACCTTGGCCCCGGAGCGTCGCGCCGGCGCCGATGCCAAGCGCCCTTCGGTCTTCGACCTAGCCACGGTCCGCTCTTCCGCCGTCCGTCGTACCTCCTTCGCCAATCTGGTCTATCAGGTCGCCTTCACCGGCATGGAAAACACGATCGTGTTCCTCACGTTCGCGCTGTTCGCCTACAGTCCGCGCGACAACGCGTGGCTCTTCCTCTTCAACGGCGCCTGCATGATCTTCGCCCAGGGACTCGCCCGCCAACTCGTCAAGCGCCTGGGCCAGCGCAAGGTCATCATGCTCGGCATGGCGATCGCCTCGGTGGCTTTCATCGTCGTCGCGCAGATCCCGCACATCCCTGTCGCCGATGGCAACGGCTCCAAGACCGTGTTCTACCTCGGTCTTGGCCTGATCTCCTTCGCGACGGGCTTGATCCTTCCCAGCGTGTCCGCCTTGGTCTCCCTTTATTCCGATGCTTCGGAGCAGGGCCGTAATCTCGGTATCCTGCGCTCGGCCGGCTCGCTGGCACGTGTCATCGGTCCGATCACGGCGGCGTTGCTTTACTTCCGCTTCGGATCCCATTTCTGGGTCTATGTCGGCGCAGCCTTGCTGATGCTCCCCGCGATCTGGGTCGTCCGCGGTCTGCCTGAGCCGGAGTCCGAACGTCTGAAGGCTTAGCCGCGGGCCAAGGCTCGGCCGAGCGCGTCGCCGGTCCGGATGACGTGCATCAGCGCGATGCCCCCGCGGAAGGCCCCATGGAAATGGAGTCCGGGGTGGGCGGCTTCGGTCTGCTTGAGCGCTTCTTCCCTGCGACGCTGACCCGCATCATATTGCGGGATCGCCCGCTCCCAGCGTTGGATCCACTCCTTGCGTGGCGTGGCCTTGATGCCGAGCGTCGTGGCGAGCTCGGCGTCGACGACTTTGCGAAGGGCCTCGTCCGGAAGCGCGGCCAGGTCAGGTCGGCGCGCTCCGCCGATGAAGCAGCAGAGCAGGGCGTGGCCTTCGGGCGCGCGTGCCGGCAGGACGGAGGTCGGGAAGAGGCAGCCCAGCACCTCGCGTTTCTCGGCGCCCGGCGTGAGGTAGCCGAAACCGTCGAGCGGATGCGGGACGTCGGCGACGGCATACCCGCGGGCGACGACGGTCACCGCCGGCACCTGGGCGTCCTCCCAGTCGCGCAGCATGCGCGTGACGGTTTCGTCGAAGGGCAGGGCGCCCCAATGCCAATGCGGGGCGGTCACGATCAGATGCCTGGCGCTGGCGCCGTCTTCGATGCCGTCCGCCTCACGCCAGGCGACGTTCCAGCCTTTGGCGTCGCGCCGGATCTGCGTGGCGACGCTGCGCAGTCGCACGTTGGCTTCGCCGATCGGCGCCGACATCGCGTCGGCGAGCTGCTGCATGCCGCGCGGGAAGCCGACGACCTTGCGCGTCACCTTGGGCGCACGGCGAAGTCCATTGAGCACCGAGCCGAATTCTTGTTCGAAAGCGTGGATGCGGGGAAAACAGTCGGCCATCACCAGCTTGGCCGGATCGCCCGCGTGGACTCCGGAGATGACCGGATCCATGAGCATCGCCGCCGCTTCCGGGCCGAAGCGACGCGTGGCGAACGCCTCGACGGTCTCGCCTGCATGGCCGCCTCGGGCGCGGAAGGGTTCGGAGAGCAGGCGGAGTTTGCCCGACCAGCTCAGCAGGCCGGACGTCAGGATCGCGAGCGGATTTCCGCCGAAGCCATGGAGCTTGCCGTGGGCGTAGAGGTAGCGTTTCGCCGCGCGCATGTCGGCGGACTGCGTGACATCGCTCAGGCCGTAGGCGCCCAGCAGCGCTTCGTCCTCCGGCCCTTCGAGCTGGAGGGTGTTGGGACCGGTCTCGACCAACCAACCGTCTTCACGGACGGTACGGATGGAACCGCCGACGCGGGAGTTTGGCTCGACGACCTTCACTTTCGCGCCGGCGCGGACCATGGCGTTGGCGACCGCCAATCCGGCCGGGCCGGCTCCCAGTATGACTGCGTCGAGCACCATAACCTGATTATCGACCCCGAACGATAGGGTTGGCAACCCTGCGTCCTTGCGACTGTCTACCCGACCATGAGGGCCCTGCTGCTTCTGTTCCTGACCGCCACGTGCCTGGCGGACACCGTCACGATGAAGGATGGCACTTTCCTGAAAGGACACATCGAACGCATCGCCTCCGGCGTGCTGGAGATGCGCGTGCCCGTGCTCGGCGAGGCCAATGTTCAGCACCTGCAGCTGACGCAGGTCGAATCCTTCGTCACCGAAGAGGCCGTGCTGGTGAGTTCCGGCGGCGTGGTGTCACGCGGCCGGGCCAATGCGGCCGGCGGGCGTGTCGCTTCGCAAGGAGGCGCGGAAACCAGTCCGCTGGATACGGGCCTTGAGCTTTGGCGAGACCCGTCCTTGCGCCCCGCCGAGACCGCCGGCCAGCGTCAATGGACCACCCAGGCCGATGTCGATGTCTCCGGTCGCAACGGCGTCGTGATGGGTTCCGGCTTCAGCGCGGGTTTCTCCGCGAAGGGCGTGACGAAAGCCAATACCGTCACCGCGGGCGTGCGGCTGGTGCGCGCCGAATCCGGCAGCCAGACTTCCGCGGACGATCTGCACCTCACCGCTTCTTATGAGACCAATCCGACGGACGTCGTTTTTTGGTATGTGCGCAGCGATTCCGGTTACGACAACGCGCGGTTGATCGATTTCTTCTCCGTGAACGCCGCGGGCCGCGGGTTCCGTCTCTACGCGGACGCCAAGGGCAAGCTGGATGCCCGGCTTGGTCTCGCGCACCGGTTCGAACGCTATGCTTCGCCGGCTCAGGCGAGCTTGGCGGCGCCTTCGGCCGATCTGGGCCTGCTTTTCAATCGGGAGTTGGGTTGGGCGGCCTGGGACACCTCCCTGAATTTCGTCCCTTCATTTCAAGACTCCGGGGATTTCTATGTCCGTCACGAGACCAGCCTGAATCTGCTCCGTAACGCCGGGCCGCTTTCCTTGAGGGTGGGGGTATCCAATGATTTCAGGTCCAAACCCCAACCGACCCAGGTTAAGACCGACACGTCCTATTTCCTTCGAACAACGTATGTTTGGAAGTAAGCGGGCTATGTTGCCTAAAAATAGGCACGATTGCCCAAAAAAGGACAAAACCCCCTGTGAATGGTTACCTATTGAACCGTGGCACACAGGGTGCTTTGAAATTGTTCGTAATTAAACACCTTTCCAATCTCCCATCCATGAGCACCAACCCAGCCCGCCGCAACGCCATCGAGGCGATTGCTTCTCAGCCTCGCCTTCAGGGCAGCTTCGACTTCCGCAACGAGAAGATCGA
>RFRI01000179.1 GCA_009924535.1 Verrucomicrobiota bacterium | reverse complement strand
GCGTGCTCCGTGTCGCGGAACTGGTAGCTCGTGGTCTGGTAGATCGGGACGGCACGCGAACCGGTGGTCGGATCGGGCTTCTGGCCGGCGTGCAGGGTTTGCGTGCCGAGGCCTGGCTTTTTAGATTCTTTCATGGGGGTGATGTTGGGTCGGTGGTTATCTTACTTTAAACCTCGGGAAACAAGTCGGAAGAGGTCTTATGACCTGGAGGGGAGGGGTGCGTCGCCGCAAGGCCCATGGAGTCGGTCTCCATAGTTCCGACTCGCCCAGCGTGGCCTAGGTTCGCTAAGTATCCGCCCTATGCCCGTGTTCCTGCATGACACCATGTCCCGCGAGAAGCGGCCGCTGCTCCCGAAGCCCGGCCATCCTATCTACGGCATGTATTGCTGCGGTCCCACGGTCTACGGCCCGGCCCATATCGGCAATTTCCGTACTTTCACCGTGCAGGACGTCCTCCGCCGCACCCTCGAGGTCGCCGGCCTGAAGGTGAAGCATGTCCGCAATATCACCGACGTCGACGACAAGACGATCCGCGGCGCCCAAGCTTCGGGCCAGACGCTCGGCGATTTCACCAAGAAGTGGACCGATAAGTTTCACGCCGACTGCCAGGCCCTGGGGCTCCTGCCTCCGCACGTCGAGCCGAGCGCGGTCGAGCACATCCCGCAGCAGGTCGCGATGATCAAGGCGCTGGTCGAGCGTGGCCACGCCTACGTCGCCAAGGATGGTTCGGTCTACTTCAAGGTCTGCTCCTGCCCTGACTACGGCAAGCTGAACCATATCGACTTCTCCAAGCTCGAGACCCAGTCCGAGAACTCCGCCGGCGAGGCCAACGACGCCGACGAATACGAACGTGAGTCGGCTTCCGACTTCGCGCTCTGGAAATCCCGCAAGCCCGAGGATGGCGCCAACTTCTGGCCGTCACCTTGGGGCGAAGGCCGTCCCGGCTGGCATATCGAATGCTCCGCGATGTCGCTCGCGCACCTTGGCGCCACCTTCGACCTGCATGGCGGCGGCATCGACCTCTGCTTCCCGCACCACGAGAACGAGATCGCCCAGTCCGAATGCGCGACCGGCGTGAAGGGCTTCGCCGCCCACTGGTTCCACAGCGCCCACCTGATGGTCGAGGGCGAGAAGATGTCCAAGAGCAAGGGCAACCTCTACACGCTCGACGAACTGGTCGCCAAGGGTTTCACGCCGATGGAGGTCCGTTACACGCTGATCTCCGGCCACTACCGCAGCTCGCTCAACTTCACCATGAAGGGCGTCGACGATTCGCGCTCCGCGCTCGCCAAGCTGGAGCGTGGCGCCGATCGCCTGCTCGCCGCCGCCGGTTTCAGCCGTGCCGAGTTCGCCGCGCCGGTCGCCCAGGAAGTCCAGACCTCGTGGGGTCGCTTCGCCAAGGCCTGGGAAGTCCTGCAGGATGACCTCAATATCCCAGGGTGCCTCGGCCAGGTCTTCACCGTGCTCGCCGAGAAGGAAGAGCCGACGGCCGAACAGGCCCGTCAGGACGTCTCCGGCCTCGCCAAGATCCTCTTCGCCCTCGGGCTGCAGCTCTTCGCTGCGAAGGCCGAGGTCTCCGTTCCGGCCGAGGTCGCCGCACTCGGCGCCCGTCGCTGGGCTGCCAAGCAGTCCAAGGACTTCGCCGCCGCCGACCAGCTCCGCAAGGACCTGACTGCGCTCGGCTGGACGATGCTGGACCGCAAGGACGGCTACGATCTGAAGAAGTCGTAAGGAGGGGCAGGGCGGCTTGCTCCGTCCTTGCCCTCCGCCTCGGGAAGCCCTAGCGAGTGGGGTATTCCGCCATGTCTTCCCGCCCGCAGATGACTCCCCTTGAGGAGATCCGTCACTCCGCCGCCCACATGCTGGGCGCCGCCGTGCTCCGCCTGTTCCCCCAGGCCCAGCTGGACATCGGGCCGCCCACCGACAACGGCTTCTACTACGACTTCGACCTCGCCCACACCTTCACGGCCGAGGACCTGGTGAAGATCGAAGAAGAGATGCGCCGCATCTCCAAGGAGAACCAGAAGTTCGAGCGCTTCGAATGCACCCGCGAGGAAGCCGAGAAGCTGCTGCTTGAGCGCGGCCAGAACGCCTACAAGCTCGGTCGCCTCGGCGACATCCCCGCCGGCGAAGCCATCTCCTTTTATAAGAACGGCGAGTTCGTCGACCTCTGCGCCGGCACCCACGTCCGCTACTCTTCCCAGGTCAAGGCGTTCAAGCTCCTGCACATCGCCGGCGCTTACCACCGCGGCGACGAGAAGAACAAGCAGCTCCAGCGCATCTACGGCACCGCCTACGCGACCAAGGACGAACTCGAGCAGGCCCTGGTCCGCGCCGAGGAAGCCAAGAAGCGCGACCACCGTAAGCTCGGCAAGGAACTGAAGCTCTTCCATATCGACGAGAAGGTGGGGCAGGGCCTCATCCTCTGGACGCCCAACGGCGCCGTCGTCCGCCAGGAGCTCCAGAACTTCATCTCCGAGCGTCTCTTCCAGACCGGCTACAAGCAGGTCTTCACGCCGCATATCGGCAACCTCGACCTCTACCGCACCTCCGGCCACTTCCCTTATTATAAGGACGCCCAGTTCCCTCCGCTCGTCGAGCGCGAGGCGATGGAGATGCTCGCCAAGGAAGGCTGCGGTTGCGGCGAACTGACCAACCGCCTGGCCGACGGCACCGTGCAGGGCTTCCTGCTGAAGCCGATGAACTGCCCGCACCACATCCGCATCTACGCTTCCCAGCCCCATTCCTACCGCGATCTCCCGGTGCGCCTCGCCGAATTCGGCACGGTCTACCGCTGGGAGCAGTCCGGTGAGCTGAGCGGCATGACGCGCGTCCGTGGTTTCACCCAGGACGACGCCCACCTCTTCTGCACCGAAGACCAGGTCCTCCCGGAGGTCCTTGGCTGCCTCGAGCTCGTGAAGATCGTCCTGAAGACGCTCGGCCTGAACGACTATCGCGTCCGCGTCGGTCTGCGTAATCCGGACTCCGCCAAGTACACCGGCACCGCCGAAAACTGGGACAAGGCCGAGGCCGCCTGTCGCGCCGCCGCCGCCACCCTGGGGGTCGCTTTCTCCGAAGAGCCCGGCGAGGCCGCCTTCTACGGACCGAAGATCGACTTCGTCGTCAAGGACGTCATCGGCCGCGAATGGCAGCTCGGCACCGTGCAGGTCGACTTCAATCTCCCGGAACGTTTCGACCTCACCTACAACGGCGCCGACAACAAGCCGCACCGCCCGGTCATGATCCACCGCGCCCCGTTCGGTTCCATGGAGCGCTTCGTCGGCATCCTGATCGAGCACTTCGCCGGCGACTTCCCGACCTGGCTCTCGCCCGAGCAGGTCCGCCTCATTCCCCTCAACGACGACCTCAACGCCGATTGCGAAGCGATGGCCGAGGTCCTCAAGCAAGCCAAGATCCGTTGCAGTGTCGATGGTTCGTCCGACAAGCTGGGCGCCAAGATCCGCCGGGCCGAGATGTCGAAGGTCCCGCACATGCTCGTCGTGGGCGCCAAGGAAAAGGAAGCCGGCGTCGTCAACGTGCGCTCCCGCGCCGACAAGTCCTTCGAAGGCAATCGCACCCTGGCCGACTTCATCGCCCTCGTTTCCGCCGAGGTCGCCGAACGTCGCCTCAAGGCGCACGTCCCGACGGCTCCCGCCGCTCCGGTCGCTCCGCAGGCCTGAAGTCGTCGCAAGGTTTTAACGGACTCCCCGGGGAACTAAGGTTGCCCGGGTGGGTCTTTTGAGCGTATACCCCTGTCATGAGCCAGCCTCGTTCTTCTTCCCGTCGCGACTTCCTGAAGTTCGCCGGCCTCGGCAGCCTCGTCTTCGGCGCTGGCTCAGCCCGCGCCCTCGGTGTCGACGGCCGCGAGGCCTCTGCCAACTCCGCTAAGCGCCAGGCCAAGAACGTGATCTTCATGGTCTCCGACGGCATGTGCTTCTCGGTGCTCACCGCGGCGCAGACCTACCTGACCCGCACCGAGAAGCGTTCCTCGCATTGGATGAAGATGTACGGTGAG
>RFRI01000178.1 GCA_009924535.1 Verrucomicrobiota bacterium | reverse complement strand
GCCGACGAGTTCAGCAGCAACCTCACCGTGCTCCCGGATATCCGCAGCAACTCGGTCGTGGTCTCCGGCACCAATGACGACCTTCGCCTCCTCCATGACCTGATCGACAAGGTCGACATCGTCCTCCCGCAGGTCCGCATCGAGGTCGTCATCGCCGAAGTGAAGCTCTCCGATAACGAGACCAACGGCTTCAATACCCTCGGCCTCACCGTCACCAACGGCAAGCTCGTCGGCATCGGCGGCACCGGCGGCGGGTTCAACGTCAACGGCACCCCCGCCACGGTGAACGGCACGGTCGGCGCCAACACCACCCCGGTCAACGCCTCCCAAGGCTTGCTCAATCCCAACACCAACAGCCTGAGCGCCACCATCGGCCTCGTCACGACCCCGCGCAAGGGCGACCTGAAGGTCCTCTCGGTCCCGGCCATCACGACGACCCACAACAAGGAGGCCACGATCTTCGTCGGCGAATCCCGCCCGGTCATCACGGGTTCGACCACGGCCGCCACCACGGGCCAGGTCACTTCCACGGTCTCGCAGCGCGACATCGGCATCCAGCTCAAGGTCCTGCCGCTCATCGGCAAGGACGGCGCCGTCCAGCTCCAGGTCTCCCAGTCCGTCGAGGATATCCTCGGCACGACCATCCTCGACGGCAACGAGCAGCCGATCATCGGCCGCCGCACGACCGATTCCTACGTGAGCGCGATGAGCGGCGAGATCGTCGTCCTCGGCGGCCTCCAGCGCACGGTGACCACGAAGTCCACCTCGCGCCTGGGCCCCATCCCGATCATCGGCGACATCTTCGGTTCCTCGACCAACACGGAAGAGAAGCAGGAGCTCATCATCTTCCTCCGCCCGTACGTGCTCAACAGCTCGGCCGTCGACAACCTCGACGCCCTCAGCCGCGCCACGAGCAGCGAGATCGGGCCCGCCGTGAAGAAGGTCATCGACAACGTCCCCGGCAAGGCGCCCGCCGCGCCGGCCGCTCCCGACAAGAAGTAACATGTTGACCGTCGACCGGCACGGACTGCCCTCGGCCTTGGCCGAGCGCCTGACCGACGAAGTGCGTGCTTCGTTCGCGGAGACCCCGCGCGAAGGTCGCTTCAAGTTCCTCGCGCAGGCGCTCAACCTCGACGAGGCCGCGCTGCTCGCCGAACTCTCCCGCCTCACGGGCCTCGAAGTCCTCGAGGAGCCCGCCATCGATCCGGAGGGCATGAAGATCCTGCCCGCGCGCATCGCCTCCGAAGCCCAGGTCGTCCCGACGCTCATCGCCGGCGGCGAAGAAGGCCGCCTCCGCCTCGTCACGGCGCTCCCGCCCGATACCGATACGGCGGACTGGGTCGCGACCTTCGCCACCCGCCGCCCGCAGTGGTATCTCTCCCCGCCCGAACGCGTCAGCGCCCTCATCAATGACAATTACGGCGTAGGTTCCGGCAGCCTTGAGGACGAAGGCGACGATCTCCCGGCCGCCGAAGCCGCCCAGGACGTCGAAGCGGACCAGGACGCCGCGGTCGTGCGCTTCGTCACCGAAGTCCTCTCGCAGGCCGTCGCCGAAGGCGCGACCGACGTCCACTTCGAGCCGCAGGAGAACAACCTGCGCATCCGCTATCGCGTCGACGGCATCCTGATCGCGATCCCGCTCCCCGATAATCTGGCGCGCTTCCAGGACGCCATCATCTCGCGCCTGAAGATCATGGCGCGCCTCAACATCTCGGAACGCCGCCTCCCCCAGGACGGACGCATCAACTTCCGCGACGGCAAGACGGTCTTGGACATCCGCGTCTCGACGATCCCGACCATCTACGCCGAGTCGGTCTCGCTGCGTCTCCTCAACCAGCGCAAGGAGGCCTACAACATGGATCGCATCGGCATGAACGCCGAAGAGCAGGCCGCGGTCCGCAAGGTCCTCGACTACCCGCACGGCATCATCCTGGTCACGGGCCCGACGGGTTCCGGCAAGTCGACCACGCTCAACGCCTTCCTCCAGGCGATCAATTCCCCCGACATCCGCATCGTGACGATCGAAGACCCGATCGAATACGAAGTGCCCGGCGCCAACCAGGTGCAGACGCGCGCGGAGATCGGCCTCACCTTCGCCGGCGCCCTCCGCAGCACGCTGCGTCAGGATCCGGACGTGATCATGGTCGGGGAAATCCGCGACTTGGAGACGGCCGAGATCTCGATCCGCGCCTCCCTCACGGGCCACCTGGTCTTCTCGACCCTCCACACCAACGACGCTCCGGGCGCCATCACCCGTCTCGTCGACATGGGCGTCGAGCCCTTCCTCGTCGGCTCCGCCGTCGAGCTGGTCATCGCCCAGCGCCTCGTCCGCCGCCTTTGCCCGGATTGCGCCAAGACCTTGCCGGTCGACCGCAAGAAGGTCCTGCCCGCCCTCGAGGCGCTCGGCATGGACGAGTCCTTCCTCAAGGACGTCACGTCGCTCAAGGAAGCCTGCGGCTGCCGCAAGTGCCGTAACACGGGCTATCGCGGCCGCGTCGGCGTCTTCGAGATCTTCCATCCGAAGCCGCTGCACGACCTCATCGTCGGCCGCGTCTCCAATCGCGAGCTGACCGAGAAGGCCATCGAGCAGGGCATGCGCCCCCTCGCCAAGGCCGGCTGGATCAAGGTCGTCGCGGGCCTCACGACCATCGACGAGCTGGTCCGCAACCTGAGCTCGAACGAATAAGCCGCGATGGCCGTCTTCAACTACACCGCGCGCGACGCCGCGGGCGCCGTGACCGAAGGCACCATCGAGTCGCCGACGCGCCGTGAGGCGCTCCGCAAGCTCCAGACCCGCGGCCTCAAGCCGGCCAAGGTCGAGGAAGCCGGCGCCGCCGTGCGCGCCAAGGAAGCCGTCCGCGAAGGCGGCCCTTCCGACAAGGACCTCGAGCCGACCCAGGCCGAGTGCCTGCCTTTCCTGGAGGCGATGGCCGACTTGGTCCGCTCCGGCATGTCCGCGGGCGAAGCCCTCCGCCTCCTCGCCCTCCGTCTCCAGAAATCCCGCCTGCGCATCCTCTGCGCCGGCATCTGGTCCAAGCTGGGCGAAGGCCAGAGCCTCTCCGTCGCGATGGCCGCTTATCCGAAGGTCTTCGACGGCCAGACGCTCAACCTCATCGCCGCCGGCGAAGCCACGGGCAACATCCGCGATGTCCTGGAGCGCCTGATCTCCCACTTCACGGAGCAGGCGGCCTTCCGCCGCAAGCTGGTCAGCGCGATGGCCTACCCGCTCTTCATCTGCGTCGTCGCCATCGGGGTCGTGATCTTCTTCGTGCTCTTCCTGCTGCCTCGCTTGCAGAAGCTCCTCGATTCCCTGGGCGGCAAGCTGCCGCTCTCGACGATGATCCTGATGAAGTCCTCCAGCGTCTTCATGGTGGTCGGGCCCATCCTCTTCGTCGCCGCCATCCTGGCCGTCGTCGGCATCGCCCGCTGGCGCGTGACGGAAGCAGGCAAGATCGCCTCCGATGCGCTGCTCCTCAAGGTCCCGCTCGCCGGCTCCTTCGTGATGCGCGTCTCGGTGCTCAACTTCTGCCACACGCTCGCGGTGCTCCTCGAGAACGGCATCACGACCGCCGAAGCCCTGCGCCTTGCCGAGAAGACCGCGCCGAACCGCGCCCTGCGCCAACAGCTCCGCGAGGCCACCGACCGCGTGCTCGAAGGGGACAGCCTCTCGAAGGCCCTGGCCCGCACGGGCTATTTCCCGCGCCTGCTGCTCGACCGCGTCGCCGTCTCCGAACAGACCGGCAACCTGGCGCCCGGCCTCCGCGACATCTCGCGCTCCTACCGCGCCGAGCTCGACCGCTGGCTGGACACGGTCTCGCAGACGATTTCCACGTCGGTGCTGCTGGCCGCCTTCTCGTTCGTCGGCTTCATCGCCTTCGCGATCATCGCCGCCGTCTTCGAAGTCAGCTCCAGCTTCCGCTTCTAAAGGTAGGGACAGCACCACGTGCTGTCCTCTGTATCCAGGTAGGATCGGGACCGCGTCACGATATAGTCTGCAATTCCGTTCTCAGGTCCCAGGTCTCGGCCGTC
>RFRI01000177.1 GCA_009924535.1 Verrucomicrobiota bacterium | reverse complement strand
GTAGCGTTCGCTCGGCGAGCAGGCGATCGTGACGATACGCTTGCCGGCGTATTCCGGACGTTTGGCGAGCTGGAGGGCGGCCCAGATGTTGGCGCCGGCTTCGTCCCGAAGAACTGCGACATCTCCCTGATCGATGAAGTCATCTTGGTCACGAACGAGGATGCTTTCGCCATGGCCCAGGAAGTCTCCATCCGCGAAGGCCTCGCGGTCGGTATCTCCGCCGGCGCCAACATCTGGGCCGCCCTCCAGCTCGCCAAACGTCCGGAATACGCCGGCAAGCGTATCGTCACGATCGCCTGCTCGCCGAGCGAACGCTACCTCTCGACCGCCCTGGCCGAGAAAGTCCGCGCCGAAGTCACCGCGCTGACCGCCTCGTAAGCCGAGCCTTCAGCTCGTCCCGAAGGCCCGCGTCGTGAGATGCGGGCCTTTTTGTTGGGTCACTCAAGAGGGCTGCGTCGATGACTGAATCGAGGACAGATCAGATGCCCTAGCCAGTCTTCCGGTCTCCGGTTTCCCTTTGAGTTATGTATCATTGCCTCGGGTAGGGTTGAGCGCCCTCGCTCAACCGCGGCTGACCAAGGGTGGTCAGCCCTACCTTGCCTGATGCTTTCTCCTTGAATCCTTTTCCCTGAAAGTGAACATCCGTTCACCTATGTTGGATATGCGTACATTGCAGGGGTTCGAAGCCCGGAAGCCGCTGGCTTTGCCGTTGCTCGGTTCCAGGGCGGTGGCCGGTTTTCCGTCGCCGGCCGATGACCACATGGAGCGCCGCCTCGATCTCAACGAGCATCTGGTCCGCAATCCGATCTCGACCTTCTTCCTGCGCGTCGACGGCGATTCGATGTCGGGCGCAGGCATCCTCACCGGCGATCTCATCGTCGTGGATAAGTCCCTTTCGGCCCGCGCCGGGACGATCGTGGTCGCCGAGGTCGGTGGCGAGTTCACGGTGAAGCATCTTGAGCGCGACGCCGCGGGCGCATGGAGCCTGCGCGCCGATAGTCCGCGCTGGGCCGGCTGGGCGTTGCCTTTCACGCCCGAATGCCGTATCTGGGGGACGGTGGTCGCCGTCGTGCGCCGCTGCTGACGCCATGCTCCGCGCCCTCGCCGACTGCAATAACTTCTACGCCTCGTGCGAGCGCGCCCTCGATCCGTCGCTGATCGGCGTGCCGATCGTGGTGCTCTCGAACAATGACGGCTGCGTGGTCGCGCGTTCCTCCGAAGCCAAGGCGCTGGGGATTCCGATGGGCGCGCCGTACTTCGAGGTGCGTCGTACCTGCGAAGCCCACGGCGTCCGGATCTTCTCGTCCAACTTCTCCGTCTACGGCGACTTTTCCGACCGCGTGATGGCCGCCCTTGGCGAGCAGGCGCGTGACCTCGAGGTCTATTCGGTCGACGAAGCCTTCCTGGGTTTCCCCGACATGCCCGATGCCGACGCGAAAGCCTTGGGGCTGCGCATCCGAGCCGATGTCTTGAAGCGGACCGGCATCCCGATCTCGCTGGGGATGGCCCCGACCAAGGTGCTCTGCAAACTGGCCAACGAGCGGGCGAAAGCCGATAAGGCCAGCGGCGGCGTGATCGTCGTACCCGCCTCGGCGGAAGGTCGAACCGCCTTCCTGCAGGGCGTCGAAGCGGAAGACGTCTGGGGCGTCGGCCCTGGTCTGGCGTCCCGCCTGCGCTCCCATGGCATCCTTTCGGCGATCGACCTCGCGGAGGCCGATCCGGGTTTTGTTCGCCGCATCGCCGGCGTGGTCGGTGAACGCCTTGCGCTCGAGCTGCGCGGCATCTCCTGCCATGACATCGTCGAGGACGCCGGCCCGCGAAAGAGCGTGCTGGTATCCCGTTCCTTCGGGCGTCCGATCACCGACGCGCATGAACTGTCCGAGGCCATCGCCTCGCACGCGGCCCGGGCGGCCGAGAAACTCCGCGAAGATGGCCTGGTCGCTTCGTCCATCGTGGTCTTCATCCGCACGAACCAGCATCGCATCGACCAAGAGCAGTATCGCGGCGATGAAATGGAGCCGCTCGATCCGCCGACCGATGATGCCCGGGCGATCTGCGCCGCGGCGTCACGGGCCTTGGCGCGCGTCCGTCGCGACGGCTATCTTTACAAGCGGGCCGGGGTGATGCTCCACGGCCTGACCCCGGCCGACGTCGTGCAACCGTCCTTGCCGGGCATGGGCGGCGAGATCGACCCGAACAAGGACCGCCTCATGAAGGCCGTCGACGCGCTGAATCATAAGCTTGGCCGCGATGCCGTGCGCCTCGCCAGCACGGGTTTCGAGCGGGAATGGAAGGGGAAATCCGAGCTCCAGTCCGGCGCTTCGCTTTCCGATTCGGCCAATCTGCCGAAGGCCAAGGACGGTCCGAAGCCACGGATCAGGTTTCATGAATAGGGCCCAAGGTAGGGCCAGGGCTAGGGCCGGGGCTTGGGCTAGTTAAAGACGAGGCAAGGAAGGCGAGAGGGCCTTTGGCTAGCCCCAGCCCTAGCCCTGAGTGCATCCCTCCTTGTCCAAGGAACCTTCCCCCGACATACAGACTCATACCCCCATGAGTTCTCCCCGACTCGCATTCCGTCATGCTTGGATGGTCTTGGTCTCGGTCACGCTCTTCGCCGCGCCCGTCGCCAAACCGGGCATCCGCGTCGGCTTTGCCGACCGTGATATCACGCCGGACATCGGCATGGAGGTTCCGGGAAATTACGGGAAGGTCTACTCGAGGAAGATCCATGATGCGTGCAAGGTGCGCGCGTCCGTGTTCGATGATGGTCAGAAGCGCGTGGCTCTCGTCGGCATCGACGCCCTGATGATCCGTCGCGAGACGGTCCAGGAGATCCGTGGTCTCGTTAAAGCCACCACGGGGA
This sequence comes from Verrucomicrobiota bacterium, assembly GCA_009924535.1. Classification (GTDB taxonomy): domain Bacteria; phylum Verrucomicrobiota; class Verrucomicrobiia; order Opitutales; family UBA953; genus UBA953. The sequence goes on along the minus strand of RFRI01000177.1, from coordinate 1,198 downwards.
TCACCGACGTGATGATCGGCGCCTCGCATTCCCATTCTTCCGGCCCGATCGGGATGATCTTGCCTGGCGAGTTCGACCATGCTTCGGCCGAGATCCAGGAACTCGCTTATAAGAAATCATCCTGTGCCGATGCGGGCTATCTTAAGAAGGTCGTCGCCGCGACGGTCGAAGCAATCACCGCCGCCGATCAGTCCAAGGCCGCGGTCAAGGTCGGCTATGGCGTCGGCCATGAGAGCCAGGTGGCTTTCAATCGCCGTCTGCGCATGAAGAACGGCCTGACCTTCTCGCACCCAGGCAAGAATAACCCCGACGTGGTCGAATTCGCCAATCCGACCGACGACGAGGTCGGCGTCATCGGCGTCTGGCGCCCCGATGGCACGCTGGCTGGCTGCATCGTCAACTTCTCCTGTCACGCCACCACGAACTCCGACGGCATCGGCGCGAACTGGATCCATTACACCGAGAAGGTCATCCAAGGGTATTACGGCAAGGACGCTAACGTGGTCTTCCTACAGGGCGCCTGCGGTGACGTCACCCAAGTCAATAACCTCGACCCCAAGGCTAATCCGGCTTCGGACGACTGGTCCCAGTTCGTCGGTGGACGCGTAGGCGCCGAGGCCTTGAAAGTCCTGCTGAGCATGTCGCAGACCCGCACCGCCGAGGTGCCGCTCGCCGCCGATCATAAGGTTTGGGAAGTGCATCGTCGTATTCCGTCTCCTGAGCACGTCGCCGAGGCTCGCGAACGCATCAAAGGGCCGGTGACTCATAAGGATTGGGTCTGGGCCAAGGAGACGCTCCTGCTCGATGCGCTCATCGCCAAGAAAAGCGACGTCGAGGTCGAGGTGCAGGCCATTCAGGTTGGCCCCGTGGTCTGTCTCTCCAATCCTGCGGAGTATTTCGTGTCGTACGGACTCCAGCTCAAGAAGCGAAGCGGCTTCCCGATTACCTTCCCGGTCGAACTCGCGAACGGATGCGTCGGTTATGTGCCGGATGAAGAGGCCTTCGGTCCGCACGGCGGCGGGTATGAGACGCGTCTGACGAGCTACAGTAATCTTGAGGTCACCGCCGGCACGCAGTTCATGAACGTCGGCCTGGAACTCGCTGCAAAGATGAAGCCAGCGAAGCTGCTCGAACGTCCGAATGGACCGGCCGGCAAGCCGTGGGCTTATGGCGACCAGCCTCCCCAGTTGAAATGATT
>RFRI01000176.1 GCA_009924535.1 Verrucomicrobiota bacterium | reverse complement strand
GTCAGCACGGAGGCCAAGGCCCAGAAGAGCGAGACGCCAGCACCAGGCAGATGGGCCAGCATGAAGAAAGTGGAGCCGAACAACATCGCCGATCCGAGGGCCGAACGCTGAAAAGTCCCCCAGCCGCCTTGCCCTCGGGTATGGATCGCCAAGACGTAAAGGAGACAGGCCAAGCCGAGCAGGATGAATGGCGTCTGCACCAAGCCCAGCTCCCGCACGCCCTGCAATTTGATCATGAAGGCCTGAAGAACCTGTCCGAAGAAGGCGCCGGCGGCGAAGAGCGAAAGATCCGTCGGCACCGCACCGAGCCTACGCAGCAACGAAGTCAGCGCGACCAAGAGTAACCCGCCAGAAATCCAGGTGAAGGCCGCCATCGCGGCCGAAGGGCGGCCGGGCGGTGACCTCTGCAGGAAACAAAGATCCGCAACGTAATGGAAAAAGGCGAAGACCATGACCGCGGTCGCGAACGCAAGGACATGCCGCAGCACCTTTGCTCCCGTGCCTTCCAGACCGATGAGCCGCCACAGTGCGACCGCATTGATGAGCATGATCGATCCGGACCAGAGGATTGACCATGACTTCGACTGCGTCAGGTCAAACACGACCAGGAAAGCAGTCAGGATATAACCGGGGGCCGCAGCCCAAAGCAGCGCCGGACGGAAACGCACGGCGGCGAGCAGCAATAGCACGAGCCACGGCCAGCCGGTATCGGCCTTGGGTAAAGAGTCCTGCACAGCCAGCACGACGGTGGCCAGGCCAAGGAGGCCGACGATACGACGGAATTTCTGACGGAAGTGCGGACGCTCCCAATCCTCGCGGAGGGCCAGCATGAGGCCCAAGGCAGCAATACCAGAAAGCCCAATCCAGGGCTTCGCCGGCGGGTGGTCGATGAAAGCGAAGGTCGCGACGGCGGCGAGAGCCTCCGAAGCCCAGCGGACGAGTTCCGAGCGCGTGCGCGTGCCGACGACCAAGGTGGCCGCGGCGGCGACCGCCCAGATAAGCCAGACGAGGTGCGGATCCGCGAGCCAAGCCAAGCCGGCGCCGACGAAGCCGACCGCGGCAAGCAGCAGGACTTCGCTCACGAGGCGGTTACGACGCTGTTCCAGATAACCCGCGATGCTCGCCACGGCGGCGATGAGCAAGGAGACCGTCGCGCGGTCGTTTTCTCCTCCCGTCGCGAGGAAAAGCGCCAGGCAGGCCGGAGCGAAGAAACTCGCTAGCTGGAAGGCCGCGCGCGCGTTGGCTCCGAGCAGGACGGCGTCGTCCTTAACCAGACGCTCGCCGAGCCAAAGCACCAGGAAGGAACCCAGCGCAGCGAACTGCAGCGGCAGGTAATGCGCATCCTTCGTCGGCATCGCCGCATAGAGCAAAAGGAGACAGGCCTGCGAGCCGAGCAAGCCGAGCACGCCGGCCGAACCCCACGGCCCACGCACCATCAGGATGACGCCCAGCAGGGCGACCAAGCCCGCGCCGGCCGCCGTCTGCCCGGCCGCGGCGCCCGTGCCGATCGAGAAGTAGACCGCGACGGCGGCGAAGAGGACGGCCAGCTGGCTGAAGAGCTTGCTGCCTTTGGCCAAGGCGACGAAAGCCACCCCGACGGCCACGAGAAACTGGACCAGAGCGGCGGAGCCGGCGCTGTCGCAGACCCGCATCTTATCGAGTCCATAGGTAGCCCAAGCCGCGAACTGCCAGACGGCGAGGCCGGAAGCGGCGAGCACTTCGCCGAGATCCTTACGCTTGGCGGCAAGACGAAGGCCGCCCCAGAAAAGGCCGGCGCCGACCAAGGCCACCTCGATGACGCGGATGATCGGCGGAATCGCGGAACGCAGGTTGAGCCAGATGCCGAGGAAGACGACGGCCGCGACGGCCAGCACGCCGCCGACACGCACGGCCCACCAGGCTCCGAGGGCGTATTCGCCCTTGAGGTCGGCCGGAGGCAGAAGGCCGAGATCGCGGAGGCGCTCGAAGAAAGGATCCGGCTGAGCCGTATCGGCCGGGCGGGCGGTCGGAACAGGCTGGGCCGGCTTGGCCGGGAGAGGCGGCGGCACGACGGGGGCCGAAGCCACGACAGGGGAAGCAGCGGGGACTGCTTCGGACTCGGAGCGGACCAGCGTCGGCGAACGGCGACTGGCGAGCAGGCTGACCTCCTGCTCCAGGCGCCTCACCTGACCGATAAGCATGAAGAAGCGGACCGGCAGGTAGATGAGGAAGGCGAGTAGCGCGACCACCATGATCACGCCGAACAGTTCACCGGGAGACATACCGAAAAAATGGCCCAAATTCCGCCCGAGGCGAGGCTTAGGTTAAGCGTAAGGTATCGTTATTATCGATGCCCAGGAAGGATTCAGACGACCCGGACTCCGCGTAACCAGACCGCAGATAACGACGGAACGGCCACCGAACCGTCCCAATGGAACGCCATAAGGTCGGACGGCTGGCCGACGGCCAGCGCTCCCCTGCCCCCGATGATTCGGCCCGGAGCGACCGTCATCAGGGCGATGGCCTCGCCCAAGGTCAGGCCGACCTGATTCACGAGCACGGGAATCGCCGCGATCAAAGGAAGCGCGGCGCCGGCGAGGTAATTGCCCGTACCGTCATCGATGGCCAGGAAACCATCGGCCCGCAGCTCCACCTTGCCGCCGATCGGCGTCTCATACTTTCCAGCGGACATTCCGCCTAACACCACGGTGTCGGAAACGATGAGCGAACGATCAACACCCTTGGCTCGGAGCATGACCTTCAATTGGGCGGACGTGAGATGATGTCCGTCAGCAATGAACATGGCGGTAAGGCGATCGTCGGCCAGCTGGGGCCAGAGATGGTTATGACGGCGATTCAAGATCGCGTGCGAGCCGTTGCCGAGGTGCGTCGAAAGGGTCGCGCCCGCATCGACCGCCGCGGCGATCTGCGCGGCGTCGGCAGAAGTATGACCCAGCGAGACGGTGACGCCGGCCTTCACGAGATGACGGATATAGGCGGGCGCCTCTGGCCAATGCGGGGAAAGGGTGACGAGCTTCACCAGCCCGCCAGCGGCCTGCTGCCAGCGGTCGAACTCGGCGACGGAGGGCGGACGCACATCGGCCGCCGGGTGTGCGCCGCGCGGGCCGTCCTCCGGAGCGATGTGCGGACCCTCGACATGGATCCCGGCGACCATCGCGGCGACGTCAGGATGCTGGGCGCACGCCTCACGGATCGTCTTCAGGGCGGCGACCATGCGGGTTTCAGCCGCGGTGATGACGGTCGGCAGGAAAGTCGTGACGCCGACCTTGAGCAAGGCCTGGCAAAGATGACGCACGGTCGCGACGTCAAGCGACAGTCCGTTGAGGTCATGCCCGGCATAACCGTTGACCTGCAGGTCGACGAAGCCGGCGCTGAGCCACTGCTTATCGCCATGCTCGGCGAAATCGATCGCCTTGATCACGCCGCCTTCGGTCGTGACCGCGATGCCCCGGCCCGTCGAAGGATCGCGGCCAAGGATGCGTTGGGACGAGGCGGCGGACACGGGTCAGCGGGAAAGTTCCGAAGCGGCGGCCTCGTCGACGTACAGCGTGCAGTCGGCGTGCTGCTGAACGATCGAAGCGGGACAGGTCGGCGTCACCGGACCTTCAACCGTCCTCTTGACGGCGGCGGCCTTACGCTTGTCCGGTACGGAAAGGATCAGGCACGCGCTTTTCATGATCTGGCGGATCGACATCGACACGGCCTGCTTCGGTACGTCATCGAAGGTCGGGAACCAACCTTCGCCGAACTGCTGCTGTCGGCAGGCGTGATCGAGGTTGACCACGATGTACGGCACCTCGGTGGCGAAGTCGGCGGGCGGATCGTTGAAGGCGAGGTGGGAATTCTCACCGATGCCGGCGAAGCAAAGGTCGATCGGGCAGGCGGTGATGCGCTCGTTCAGTCGCTTGAGTTCGGCGCTCAGGTCCTTGGCGTCGCCGTCCACCGGGATGAACTCGGGCTTGGCGGGAAGCTGGCTGACGAAACGTTCGCGCAGGTATCTGCGGAAGCTGGCGCCATGGGATTCCGGCAGGCCGACGTATTCGTCGAGGTTGAAGGTGGTCACGCCGCTGAAATCCAACCCCTCCTC
>RFRI01000175.1 GCA_009924535.1 Verrucomicrobiota bacterium | reverse complement strand
CCGGAAAGACGTCCCAAAGCACCTCGCCGAGGCCGACGATGTTAGGGCGGACGATTTCCGGATTCATCGCGTGCCCCAGTATTGCGCGGTCTTACTTTTGAGGAATTCGGCGCTGCGGCGGAGCTGGTCGATGCCGTCGACGCCGTCCTCGATGCTGATCCAGCCGTCGAAGCCGACGCGCTTCAGTTCGGTGAAGATGGCGTCGTAGTCGTTGAGGCCCTTGCCGATCTCGCCGTGCCGGAGGCGCTTGGCGTAGCCGGCGGCGCCGCCTTCTTCCTTCCGGAGATCGTCGAGGGTGCCTTCGATGAGGTAACGGTCCGAGGCATGCATGGTCACGACGCGCTTCGAGACGCGCTTGAGCAGTGCGATCGGGTCATCGCCGGCGATGTAAGCGTTGCTGGGGTCGTAGTTCACACCGAAGCCGTCGGAGGGCAGGGCGTCCACCAGGGCGCAGAAGACGTCCATCTTCTGGGCGAACTCGGGATAGAGCCAGAAGTCGTCCTTGTAGTGGTTCTCGAGGATGAGCGTCACGCCGCGTTCCTTGGCGTAAGGGATGCAGGCCTTGATGCTGTCGGCCGCGAGGCGCACGCCCTCGGCGTCGGAGAGCTCGGGGCGGCGCTGACCGCTGAGCACGCGGCAGTAGGAGCCGCCCAGCGCGTGCGTCATGTCGATCCATCGCCGCTGCTTGGCGATCTCGGCGTCGCGGAAGGCCTTGTCCGGATGCGTGAAGTCGGGAGAGCAGCACATCATCGGGATCGACATCCCGAGGTCGGCGACCTGGCGGCGGAAGACCGGCCAATTGGACTCGTCGGCCATCTCGAGGAAGCCGGCGTAGAATTCCAGGCCTTGGACGTCGAGGGTCGCGGCGAGCTTGAACCACTCGGAAAGCTTCATCGTGCCGTCCTTGCAGAGGGCATGCATGTAGGCCTTGGGGAAGGCGGCGATCTTCGGCATGGTCAGGCTTTCTGTCCCGGCAGAGATTCGGGGTCCTTCGGCGGATTGCGGCCGATGAAGGGGTGCTGTTCCAGGTCGACGACCGAGCCGCTGATCGGGCCGGCTTCATCGGCGAGCCAGTAGATGGCGGCGGCGGCGATCTCGTCGGGCGTGATCAGGCGTCCCGAGGGCGCGTAGACACGGGGCAGGTCGGCATACCAGTCGTCCTTGAGGCCATGCTCCTTCTTGCGTTTGGATTCGTTCTCCGTGAGCACCCAACCCGGATTGATCTGGTTCACGCGTACGCCGTTGAGGCGGTGGAGAGTGTCGCCGAGATTGCGGGTCAGGGTCGTGAGGGCGCCCTTGGAGACGCTGTAAGGGAGGAGGTTCGGTTCGCCGGAGTAGGCGTTGACGCTGCCGATGTTGAGCACCGCGCCGCGGGCCTTGGACAGATGGGGCAGGGCGGCCTGGATGAGCAGGAACGGCACGACCGTGTTCACCGCGAGCATCTTGTGGAAGAAGGCCGCATCGGTCGTCTGGATATTGCCTTGGGCGATGATCGCCGCGTTGTTCACCACGCCGTCGAGCTTGCCGTAGGTCTTCACCGCGAGGTCGACCAGGCGCTGCGGGCAGCCCGGGGACATCAGGTCTTCGATGTGAGCAACCCCGACTGGAGCTCCGATTTCGGTCAGTACTTCATCGGCGAGATCCTTCTCGAGCCCGTGGATGACGACCTTGGCGCCTTCGCGTACGCAGCGTTTGGCGATGGCCTTGCCGATGCCGGTCGTGCTGCCGGTGACGAGGATGACTTTGTCTTGCAGGCGCATGATCAGACGGGCTTGAGGACGGACTTCACGACTTCGCCCTTGTGCATCTTCTCGAAGGCCGTGTGCCAGTCGGTGATGGGCCAGACGCCGCCGATGATCGGACGGACGTCGAACTGGCCGCTGGCGAGGAGGGCGATGACGCGTTCCCAGATCGGCCAGTTGTGGCTGAAGCTGCCCTGCAGCGTGATGTTCTTCTGCACGAGCGGGTCGAGGTTGAAGCCGAGCGGTTGCGGCCCCCACCCGACTTTGCTGACCCAGCCGGCAGGGCGGACGATATCGAGTGCGATCTTCAAGGTCGCGGAGGCGCCAGCGGCGTCGATCACGCCGTCGCAACCGAGGCCGTCTCGCTGCTGGGCCCAGGGCTTGGCGTCGCCGATGATGACTTCGCAGCCATATTGTTTAGCGATGGCGAGACGATGGGCGTCCTGCGGGAGGCCGACGATGGCGACCTGGGCGCCGCACTGCCTGGCCATCGCGGCGCAGAGGATGCCGATGGTGCCGGGCCCGAGGACGACCACGCGGTCGCCGGGTTCGATGCGGGCGTTCTTCACCACGGCGTTGTAGGCGACGCAGCAAGGTTCGGTGAGGCAGGCCTGTTCGAAGGGCAGGGCGTCGGGCACGGCGTGCAGGATGCGCTGCGGGACGCGGACGTACTTGGTCATCGCGCCGTTGACGCCGTAGCCGAAGCCCTTGCGGGTCGGGTCGAGGTTGTAGAGCCCGCGCCGGGTCATCGGGTTGTTCTGCGAGATGATCGCGGCGGTCTCGCTGACCACGCGGTCGCCTTCCTTCCAGCCTTCGACCTTCTTGCCGAGCTCGACGATGCGGCCGGCGAACTCGTGGCCGAGGACGACCGGGTAGTTCACGGGCCAGGAGTGGTCGGCGGTCCACTGATGGAGGTCGCTGCCGCAGACGCCGACGTTGGCGACCTCGAGCAGGACGTCTTCTTCGCCGATGACCGGGCGGGCGATTTCGCGGATCTCGACGGAGCCCTTTTCGGGGGCGAAGTTCACGACGGCGGGGGAGGAGGACATGGTAGAGGCAGATGTAGGATGAAGGATGGATGATGGAAGATGATGAAGGGAAAATGGACGATTACGGAGAGCAGATAACGGATGGAAGATGGAGGATACGAAGGGCAAATGGACGATGAAAGATGGAGGATGGAAGATGTAGCTACTAGAGACTCGGGGTGTTGTTTGGGTTTAGACCTTAGGGTTTTCTGTCAGTGCGGTTAATGCGAATTATCGTTCATCGCCCATCTTCCATCGTTGATCTTCAGCGTAGTGCTTAGCGGCCGACTTTGACGTCACCGTAGGCGTGGACCTTCTGGCAGATGAGGCGCAGGGAGGATTCGAGGTCGCCGGACGCGGTCTTGAAGGCGTCGGCGTCGATTGTCAGGGGAGCGCCGAGGACGACGAGCGGGGCGCCGTATTCCGGGCAGCGCACGGCCTGCTCAAGGGTGAGGCCGCCGACGGCCTGGACGGGGACGTTGACCGCTTGGACGACTTCACGGAGCTGGTCCATCGGGCTGGGCATGCGGAGGCCGCGGGCGGCGATGCCCCGGCGTTCGTCGTAGCCGATGTGGTGGATGACGAAATCACAGCCCAGGTCCTCGCAGAGCTTGGCGCCGGCGACCATATCGGGGCAGCCGAGGTTATCGCCCATGACCTTGGCGCCGTGGTCGCGGCCGGCCTGCACGATGACCTTCAGGGTCTCTTCATGAGCCCGGGCCATCACGACCACGTGCGTCGCGCCGGCCTTGGCCATCATTTCGGCCTCGAGGTAGCCACCGTCCATCGTCTTAAGGTCAGCCACGATCGGGGTGTGGGGGAAGGCCTTGCGGAGGGCGCGGACGCCATGGAGGCCTTCGGCGAGGATCAGAGGGGTGCCGGCCTCCAGCCAATCTACCCCTGCCCGCATGGCCATCGCGGCCGTTTCGAGAGCCTCGTCGATGTTGGTCAGGTCTAGGGAGATTTGGACAACAGGCTTCATGCGGGTAGGCGTTTATCGCCGACTGAAACCTTCGGGGCAAATCGGTTTTAGATAATAATCACAGGCGTTTACCCTAATGGTTGTCGCCACCCGATTTTTTTAACGCCACAAACCGACTTTATGCCAAAAGCGACACTTAGCCAAGCCGAGCTCCTGCGTAAGCAGAAGGATGCCCTCAGCGAGGTGGTCATCGATGTCGAGACCATGGCGATCTTCGATTCGCTCCCAGGCTTCCTGTGCTTCCTGAAGAATCGCTCCGGCGAGCACCTGTACGCGAGCGGCCTGTGGACCACGCGTCATGGATTCCGTGAGGCGTGGGAGATGTTGTTCAAGACGGACCAAGACCT
>RFRI01000174.1 GCA_009924535.1 Verrucomicrobiota bacterium | reverse complement strand
CTGCGAAGTCGTGCCGGGGCGACGGAGCATCTCGTCGACGTTGATGCGACCGAGCAGGGCGAGCTCGTTGCGCCAGTTGGCGGTGGAGAAGACGATCTCGACCAGCGCCGGGCGATCCATCGGCTGCGTGCCGGGGCGGACGACCACGCGCAAGTTCGAGCCAGGCGAATCTTCCTGGGCGCCGAAGCAGTCGCGCAGCGAGACGGCGGACCACTGCTTGAAGAGGTTCGGGTAGGTCGTGCGCACGGTGAGCAGGAAGGGGGCGGCGATCTCGATGCCTTCGATCAGCATCTTGTCGTCGGTGCCGGTGGCGCGGTAATCCTGGATCTCCGGGAGATTGCGGACGGCCTGCTCGGGATAGCCGGAGCCGGCGAAGGTCTGGCCGTCGGAAGCGACGAGACGCACCTGCATCGGCGTGCCTTTGCCGGGCAGCGAGGCGATCTTGGCGACCGCAAGGCGCTCGCGCAGGGAGATGTCGAGCGCGCCGTCCGTACGGCGGCGGACGTCGGCGGCGACGACCTGGTTGTCGGCCTCGAGGTCGGCCTTGATGGAACGGACATCGCGCGCGAAGCCTTCGGACCCGTTGGCGACGACCTTCTTGACGAAGTCGGCGGAAAGGAAGCCGTCGGTCTTGTAACGGAGCGCGCCGGCGGCCGGCGCGCCGGTGACGGATTCATCGACGGCCGACGCAGGAAGCGCTCTTGGGCATCAGGCTGGTTTCGGTCATGCCGGGCATCGTGTTGATCTCGAGGAAATAGAAGCGGCCATCGGGCTCAAGGAAGACATCCGCGCGGGCGAAATCCCGGCACCCGCCGGCGGCGAAGAGCCGGGCGGCGGCCAAGCCGATGGCGGCGGTCAACTCCGGCCCGACCGGCGCGGGGAAGCGATACTCGGAGGCACCCTTGGTGTATTTGGTCTTATAATCGTAGACGCCGGTCAGGGCGACGATCTCGACGAGCCCCATGGGCTGGCCGTCCAGCAGGCCGATGGACATCTCCCGGCCGCGGAGGCGGCGTTCGGCCATCCACTGGCCCGAAGCGGGGATCTCGGCCAGGGCCTTGGCCACGGCGGTCTCCCCTTCCAACATGTAGAGGCCGACGCTGCTGCCTTGGTCGGAGGGCTTGATGACGATGTGCTCGCCCAAGGCGGCCACCAGCGCGGCGGCCGCGGGCTTGGCGGAACCGCCGAAGGCGACCTCCGGGATGGCCGGGACGCCCGCCGCGCGCATGGCGGCCTTGGTGGCGACCTTGTCCATGCAGAGCCGGTTGGCGACGGACGAGCAACCGGCGAAGGCGATGCCCCGGGCTTCCATCTCGGCCTGGGCGCGGCCATCCTCGCCCCAGCCGCCGTGCAAGACGGGCAGGACGACGTGCTTGGCGCCGTCGAGCCAGTCGGGCAGGACGTCGGCCTCGAGCTCGACGAGACGAGAACCCGGGAGCACCGCCGACACGGCGTGGCCGGAGCGCAGCGAGACCTCGCGCTCGGAGGAGCGGCCGCCGCAGAGGACGACGATCTCAGGGGCGAAGGTCATAGGAGTTCCTTCCATTCGCGACCGAGCGCGACGATCTCCGGCTGGAGTTCGACGCCTTGGCGGGACTTCACCTCGGCGCGGACGGCGCGCATGAGTTCGATGAAGTCCGCGGCCTTGGCGTCGCCGGCGTTGACGAGGAAGTTGGCGTGGGTGGGCGAGACCGAGACCGGGCCGACGGCGCGGCCCTTGAGCCCGCTGAGGTCGATGAGCCGGCCGGCCTTGTCGCCTTCGGGATTCTTGAACACGCAGCCTGCGCTGGCTTCGCGCGGCTGGGAGGCGCGACGCTGCGCGGCCAGGTCGTCCATGCGCGCGCGGATGGCGGCGGGTTCGTCGCGGCCGGCGGAACGGAGCACGGCGGAGAGCACCACCGAGCCGTGCAGCTGCGGGCAGTCGCGGTAAAGGGCGTCGAAGCTGTCGCGGCGCGCGGCGCGCACCCTGCCCTGCGGCGTCAGCCACTCGATGGATTCGACGATGTCGAAGATCCAACCGCCCATCGCGCCGGCGTTCATGCGCAGCGAGCCGCCGATCGTGCCGGGGATGCCTTCCAGGAACTCGAAGCCCTTCCAGCCTTCGCGCGCGGCGAAGCCGCAGAGCTCCTTGAGCCGGGTGCCGCCACCGACGCGGAGGCGGCCTTCGCCGAGGTCGGTGACCGCGCCCCAGTGAGCCGCATCGAGGTGCAGGATGAGACCGTCGTAGCCTTCGTCGGGCACGAGGAGATTGGAACCGCGTCCGAGCGCGAACCAGCGGAGGTCGAGTTCCGCGGCGGCGCGCAGCAGCGTCACGATGTCGTCCACGTTCGCGGGTTCGGCGTACCAGCGGGCGGCGCCGCCGAGGCCGAGCGTCGTATGGCGCGCGAGCGGCTCGTTGGCGCGCAAGGCGCATCCGGCGGAGAGACGGCTGGAGACGAGGTCGGGCAGGTCGAGCGAAAGGATGCCGTCGCCGCGACGACGCAGCACCTTCGCGTAGGCTTCGGCGTCGCGCTCGATGTCGCCCGCGCCGACGAAAGCGACGACGGTGTCGGCGCCGGCGGAAAGTTCGTCCAGCACGCGGGGCAAGGTCCGGCGATCTTCGACGAGGCGATGCGCCGAGCCGGTGACGATGGCCTCGGAACCGCCGCCTTCGACGGCGGCCTCGCCCGCGGCGTACTTCGAGCGAGACGACCGAAGACGCGTGACCGCCCTGCACGAGACGGAAGGAATAATCCCCGCCCTCGCCGACCCGGATGACGGGGACCTTCAGGCCGACGACGAGGCGCTCGAGACGCTCGTTGCCGACCGGTATGACCACGGCGGTGCGCGTGCGTTCGAAGAGGGCCCGGAAGACGCCTTCCAGCGCGGCTTCGTCGCGATAATAGTCGGGATGGTCCCAATCGAGGTTCACGGCGACGGTGACGTCGGGCGAGAACGCCCCGATCGTGCCATCGCTCTCGTCGACTTCGGCGACGACCCAGGGAGACGAAGCGGAGGCGCGCGCCGGCGGGAAGGCCGGATCGCGGAAGAGCCCGCCGAGCACGTAACCGAAATCCGCTCCGGCGCTGGCGAGGGCGGCGACCAGCAGGCCGCACGTGGTGGTCTTGCCGTGGCTGCCGCAGATGGCGACGAAGCGACGGTCGGCGACGGCTTCGGCAAGGAGTTCGCCGCGGCGCAGGGTGCGGACCTCATGGCGTTCGGCGAGCGCGAGGGCGGCATGACCGGGCTTGACCGCGCTGGAGCGGCCGACGACGGAAGGCTGGCGGCCCGCGGCCCAAGGATCGCGCAGGAGGGGGATGTCGGCGTCGGCCAGCTGGAGCTCCATCGGGCTGCCGGTCGAATCATCCCAGCCGGAAACGTCCCAACCTTCCCCTTTCAGGTAGATGGCGAGCGGACCAACGCCCATCCCGCAGGCACCGAGCATCCAGGCGGAAGCGCTCATGCGGCGGCGAGCCGGCGGCGGCCGGCGAGCGCGAGGGTTTCTTGGGCGAGCTCTTCCCAGCGGTTGGCGGCGTCGGCCAGGGCGAGCGCGTCGCGCATCACCGCGAGCGCGGCGGTATCGGCCAAGCGTGCGAAGACGATGCCCAGCAGCCGCGGCAGCTCGGACTCCGGCAGCAGGATCGCGGCGCCGGACTGTTCGCTCTGGCGCGCGTTGGCCGTCTGATGGTCGTCCGCCGAGCGCGGATAAGGGACGAGCACCGCGGGCGTGCGGCAGGTGGCCAGTTCGGCGAGCGTGCCCGCGCCGGCGCGCGTGACCGCGAGGTCGGCCGCGGAATAGGCCATCGCCATCTGGTGGCAGAACGGGACGAACTTCACCAGCGAGTCCGGAGAGCGGACCTCGTCGTCGCGGCCGCCCGGACCGGTCAGGCAGAGCACGTGCACGCCGCGGATGGCGAATTCCTCGAGGTTGTCCTCGACCCAGCGGTTCAGCGCGTGGGCGCCCTGGCTCCCGCCGGTGACGAGCACCAGGCGGCCCGTCGGCGGCAGGCCGAGCGCGCGGCGGGCGGCGTCGCGCGCCTGCGGACGGATCTCGGCGCGGACGGGATAGCCCGAATCATGCTGGCGCTCCGCGGCAAGGCCGGGGATGCGCACGCCGGCGGGAAGATGCA
>RFRI01000173.1 GCA_009924535.1 Verrucomicrobiota bacterium | reverse complement strand
CGCCTTCCAGAACGACATGGCGCGCGTCTCCACCTTCCAGTTCACCAACTCCGTGGGCGGCGCCCGCATGAAGTGGATCGGCATCGATGAGAGCCACCACTCGCTGTCGCATGACCCCGACCTCAACACCGGTTCGGTCGAGAAGCTCACCAAGATCAACACCTGGTTCGCCGAGCAGATCGCTTTCCTCGCGAAGCGCCTGCAGGAGACCCCGGAGCCTGACGGCAAGGGCAACATGCTGGACAACACCACCATCGTCTGGACGAACGAACTCGGGAAGGGTAACAGCCACACGCACGAGGATATCCCGTGGGTGCTCATCGGCGGCGGACTTGGCTTCAAGACCGGCCGGGCGCTCAAGTTCAAGAAGGAGGCTCACAACCGACTGCTCATGTCCATCGCCAAGGGCTTCGGTCATCCCATGAAGACCTTCGGCAATCCGAGCCTCTGCGAAGGCGGAGAGTTGAAGCTGGGTTGAAGGTTTCCCTTTAGTTTGTGAGACTGTCTTGAGGTAGGGCTGACCATCCTTGGTCAGCCGCGGTCGAGCAGGGATGCTCGACCCTACCCAAGGCAGCTTGGACAAGTGGATGCGATGTCATCGTATCCCTACCTGTCACCGATCTGCCGTCCGTCATCTGTCCTCTGTCATCTTTGCTGAAAGGGTCCCCGCCTGTGCCGATTCCGATTGGAGCTCCACTTATTCCTGGATTTAGGTGGGCGGTACGTTGCCACGGCTCGGACGAGGCCGGTCGGGTCGCACCTCCCGTATATTATGTTCGTAGGGAAGGGAGGCTGCCGCGGGTGTCGAACACCGCAGGGGATGGTTAATATGAAGAAAACCTCCGCGAAAAGCAAGCCGGGGAGAGAAGAGGAGTGATTTCCCGGAGTCAGCGGATAGAACCGCTTCATGCGATACCCCCGCGCCTTCGTGCTCCTATGCCTCGGTCTGACCGGCTGCCAGCAATACCAAGCCCGCCCCGAGATCGTCCCCGCCGCTTACGTCGGCTTGCAGGCGCCGAAGACGGCGTCCCTCCTGCTTCAGAAGGACGACCGCCTCGCCATCTGCGGTGACTCCATCACCGAGCAGAAGATGTACAGCGTCCTGATGGAGGCTTACATCGTCGCCGCGCGTTCCGACCTCCATGTCACCGTCCGACAGTACGGCTGGAGCGGCGAGCAGGCCGGGGGTTTCCTCAAGCGGATGGACAATGACGTCCTCCGCTTCAAGCCGACCATCGCCACGACCTGCTATGGCATGAACGATTTCCGTTACGTCCCGCAGGACGACGCGATCGCCGCGACCTATCGGCAGAACCAGACGGCCGTCGTGCGCAAGTTCAAGGAGGCCGGCGCCCGTGTCGTCCTCGGTTCGTCCGGCACGATCCACTCTGTCCCGCCGTGGGTGAAGTCGGCCAAAGGCACGTGGGAGACCCTCAACCTCGCGCTACTCAACTTCCGTAACATCGACATCGAGGTAGCCCAGGCCGAGCAGGTCGCTTTTGCCGACGTCTATTGGCCGATGCTCGTCAAAGGTCATGAATCCAGAGCCAAGAACGGCGACGGCTTCAGGCTCGAGGGCAACGACGGGGTGCACCCCGGCTGGGCCGGCCACGTGATGATGGCGACGGCCTATCTCGAAGGCCTCGGCCTGCGTGGCGACGTCGGGCAGGTCCACGTCGACCTCGTCGCCGGCCAGGCGACGGCCCGCGAGGGGCAACGCGCCGTGAAGTTCGAGAACGGCGTGGTCTCCCTTCGCAGCTTCCGGATCCCGTTCTCCTTCGAGCCCGGGGATGTCACCAAGGATAACACCATCGCCGCCGGCGTGGAATTAGCCGACTTCCAGAAGAAGCTGAATCGCCTGACCCTCAAGGTAGCCGGCGCCAAGACCGCGCAGGTCAAGGTCACCTGGGGTGACGCCACCAAGGTCTTCGCGGCTGAACAGCTGGCCAAGGGCGTGAACCTCGCGGCCGAGTTCCCGCAGAACCCGACCTCGCCGACGTTCGCACGGATCTGGAAGGCCGTGGCTGAGAAGCAGGCTTACGAGACCAAGCAGATCAAGACGATCTTCCGCAGCAAGGAAGCCAAGGCGGACATGGAAGCCGTCGTGAAGAGCTCGCAGGCCGAGTTCGACCGCCTGGCCGCCGCGCTGAAGGCCGTCATCAAGCCTGTCGATTCGACGATCAAGATCGAAGAGGTGCGTTGAGCGGACTCCGCCAATGAAACGGGCCGCACTTTCGTGCGGCCCGGGCTATGGCTAGCCAACAACGAGGGATTATTCGGCCGTGACGTTCTCGGCGACGCCGACGCCGAGGGTCATGCCGCCGACGACCTGGACCTTCTCCATGATGGTCTTCTGGATTTCCTCCAGGACCTTCGGATTCTTGATGAGGTAGTCCTTGGCGGCTTCGCGGCCTTGACCGATGAGCTGGCCGTTATAGGCGATCCAGGCGCCCTTCTTCTCGAGGATCTTATGTTCGATGCCGAGGTCGAGGACGGAGCCGGAGCGGGAGATGCCTTCGGTGTACATGATGTCGAACTCGCACTCCGTGAAGGGAGGGGCGACCTTGTTCTTCACGACCTTCACCTTGGTGCGGTTGCCGATGACCTTGCCGGAGGGTTCCTTGATCTGGCCGATACGACGGATGTCGATGCGGACGGAGGAGAAGAACTTCAGGGCACGACCACCAGGGGTGGTTTCGGGGCTGCCGAACATCACGCCGATTTTTTCGCGAATCTGATTCGTGAAGATGCAGATGCAGTTGGTGCGGCTGATGGCGGCGGTGAGGCGGCGCATGGCCTGGCTCATCATGCGGGCCTGGACGCCGACGGTCGCGTCGCCCATCTGGCCGTCCAGTTCCTGCTTGGAGACGAGGGCGGCGACGGAGTCGATCACGACCACGTCGACGGCGCCGGAACGGATGAGGGTTTCGACGATGTTGAGGGCGTCTTCGCCGGATTCGGGCTGAGAGACCAGGAGGTTGTCGAGGTCGACGCCGACCACCTTGGAGTAGCGAGGGTCGAGGGCGTGTTCGACGTCGACGAAGACGGCGTTGCCACCCTGGCGCTGGATCTCGGCGATGATGGAGAGACAGAGGGTCGTCTTACCGGAGGATTCCGGGCCGAAGATCTCGACGATACGCCCGCGGGGGAGGCCGCCGACGCCCAAGGCGAGGTCGATGGCGACCGAGCCGGTGGAGACGGACGAGACCTGCATCTTGGTCGCGTCTCCCATGCGCATAAGGGTGCCGTCGCCATACTGCTTGTTGATGGCGGAGAGAGCCAGATCGAGGGTCTTCTTCTCGGCTGCCTGGTTGGCAGATTTTTCCTTAGCGGTGGGTTCGGATTTGGCGGACATAGCGTTGGGTATGCGTAAGGGAAGGTGCCGAGGGGAGGGAGCCTTGCAAGCAAAATGAACAAATGTTCACTACTTCTTTATGCCCCCCTTTGGGCAGGGGTTAGAAGCTAAACAAATCCCCCAGCCAGTCCCAGAAACCCTGTTCTTTCTTGGCTTTTACGGGTGCTTTGGGGGGCGGGGCGATGGCCGGTACCTGGGCTTGCCGAAGGGCTTTCTCGGCCTCGAGCTTCTTCAATTTGTCGAGACCTTGGCCCATCAGATCCGCCGCCAAGCTATCCCGGAGGCGTTGCTCCGGCTTGGCGCCGGCGGGACATTGGCAGCCGAGGACGACGGCGATGACCCGGACGTCCTTGACCTTGGCGGTGGTCACGATCGAGGCGTGCGCCGCCACCGTCCACCCGGTCTTCAACCCATCGCAGCCAGGGAAGGAGTTCAGCAGGTGGTTATGGTTGAGCAGCTCGATCGGTCTGCCCGGTCGGCGGAACAGATACTGCTTCGTGCTGGTGTACTTGAGCACTTCGGGAAACCGGCAGAGCGTGACGGCGAGTTTGGCGAGGTCGCGCGCGGTGGTGGTGTCGTGGGGCCCCTTGCCGTAGGTGAGCCCATTGGGGGTCACGAAGGTCGTGCGGGTCATGCCCAGTTCGGCGGCCCGCCGGTTCATGCGGGTGACGAACGTGGGCACGTCGCCGCCCCGGTCGATGGCCAGGGCGACGGCGACGTCATTGGCGGACTGGAGCAGGAGCGCGTAGAGCATCT
>RFRI01000172.1 GCA_009924535.1 Verrucomicrobiota bacterium | reverse complement strand
CTTTGCGTGGCCAACATTACGTGCTGGCCCGTAGTTTTCCCTTGGGCTCGGTCCGCATGACCAACGGCTACCTCCGTGGTGGCGCCGGCATCGTGGATGAGCTCGATCAGGCGTCGATTCGCACCCACTTGATGGGTGTGCTGCAGACGGTCATTCCGGCCAATGCGGCCGAGAACTACCTGATCATCGGAGCCGGTGGCGCTTTCGCGGCCGTCGCCTTGCACCTTGAGGCCATCGGCGAAGCCCCGGTCGGAGGCCGTCTGCCGGTCCTGCGTATCCGCGAACTCCGTGACCAGATGTGCGCCCTGGACGTCGAAGGTCGCCGCAAGATCCCGGGCATCCCGGCCGACCGTGCCGACATCATGCCGGCTGCGCTCATCACCCTTTGCGTGCTCGCCGACCTCACCGGCGCCGAGGCTTTTCATCTTTCCCATCGCGGGGTCCGTCATGGGATGGTCGAACTCATGCTCGGGCCTTCCAAGGAGCATCTCTGAACATGCGTCGCGTCATCGCCCTCTTCTTTTCCGTCGTCGGGCTTTGCGCCGCCACCGAGACCGGAAAGGTCGTCTCCGTCGCCGCTGACGGCTGGGCGAAGATCGTCCATGCGGATGGTTCGACGAACTTCGTTCGCCGCTTCTCCGAGGGGGATCGCAAGGTGGGCTGGGTCGGACGGAGGGTCCGTTACGAGGTCGTGACCGAAGCCACCGAGACTCAAGCGCGCGGGATTGTCTCGGCTGAGGCCGAGGAGTTACGTCAGGCCGCGGAAGTCACCGACGCGCTGCGCCGCGAGACCGCCGACAAAGGCCGCATGGTCACGCGCATGCCCAACGAGCTCATGCCGAACATGGCCCTCTGGGACCAGTCCGGGCGTCTGGTCATGAAGAAGGATTTCCTCGGTCATCCGCTCGCGCTGAACTTCATCTTCACCAGCTGTCGTTCGGCCCGCATGTGTCCGGCTTCCTCCGCCTGCATGAAGCAACTCGGGGAGGCGCTGGCGAAGCTGCCGGGCGCCGCCGATGTCCGCCTGTTGACCATCACCTTCGATCCCGAGACGGACACCCCGGGCGTGCTCCGGGCCTATGCCGACGGCTATGGCATCGACCACGCCCGTCATCGCTTCCTCACGGGCGACGCCGGCCAGATCAAGGACCTGATGCGCCATTACGGCATCCAGACGCTGCGGGATGACGGCACCATCGTCCATAACGCGGCGCTGATCGTGATCAGCCCGGAAGGTCGTATCGCCTACCGCAGCGAAGGTCCTTCCTTCGACGCCGAAGATATCGCGGCCCGCCTGCTCAAGCTTTCCGGTACCGCCGGTACCAAGGCCCGATGACACCGCAGCGGCAGACCCTGCTCATCAGTGTCCTGGCGGTGGCTGGCTTCTTCGGGCTACGTGCTTTGCCGGACACCCAGTGCGCCTTCCTGCATGCGGACCACCAACCTGTCATCGTCGACGGGGTGGAGTTCTGCGGCGTCAACGAGGAGGCCAACTTCTACTCGCCGAAGGCCTTGCAGTTTCCGGTCGAGCTGAACCTCGAGCTTTCTGCCGACGGAGCCAAGGGCGAGCTAAGGCTCATCAAGGAAGACGGTCACCCCTACTACGGCCACGAACTCGCCGTATCCCATACGCAGAAAGTGCATCTGCATCTGCGTCAATTCGGCGGCACCCGCGCCTACGCGCACCTTCATCCGGTTCCTGCGGACGATGGCAGCTGGCGTTTCGACATGCCGGCCAAGCTCCGGGGCTCCGCCCTGGAGGCCTATGCGGATTTCGCCGATCTGCGGACCTCGCGCGTCATGCTCGCCCAGGTCGAGGTCAAGGCCTCGCCGACCTCCGCGGACGTCGCCGTCGCCCCCCGCAACGCCATCGTATCGATGGAGGCGTCGACACATAAGTCAGGAGATTCAGCCACGATACGCCTTAAACTCTCGGGGCCGGAAGGTAAGCCGCTCAAGCTGCTGCCCATCATGGGTTCCTTGGGGCATGCCGTGGTCTTCTCGGCCGATAAGCCCTGCGCCGGCTATGCGCATATGCATCCGACGCTCGAGGGCGGCGAGTACGCGCCTAACCCGACGCTCTCCTTCCGTCTCCGTCTGCCCCCGCCAGGTGCTTATGACCTTTGGCTGAACCTCAACGACGGGCAGGAGGAACTCCTGCGCGCGACGTTGGTCGTCACCCCTTGATCTGACGGAAATATTCCACCGTCTCGGCGAGTCCTGCGCTGACCGAAGACCGAGGCTTCCAGCCGGCGGCAAGCAGGCGCTCGGTCGAGGCCAAGGAATGGCGCACGTCGCCGGCGCGCGGCGGCAGGTATTCGATGGGGGATTTCGAACCGGTGAGGCGGATGATCTCCTGCGCCAGCGCGAGGATCGATTGGCTCCGGCCATAGCCGACGTTGTAGGTGCCGGCCATTTCCTTGGAGGCGCCGGCAAAGGCAAGGGCTCCGACGATGTCGGTCACATGGATGAAGTCGCGGGTCTGTCCGCCGTCGCCGTGGAGACCGATCGGCTCGTCCCGCAGCGCCTTCGCGATGAAGATCGGGACGGCGGCGGCGTAGGCGGAGCGGGGATCCTGTCGCGGTCCGAAGACGTTGAAGAAGCGCAGGCTGGTGGAGCTGAGGCCGTGGGCTTGGCGGTATTCTTCGAGCAGGTGTTCGCCGGCGAGTTTGGTCTCAGCGTACGGGGATTTCGGCTCGGGCGACATCGACTCGAGCTTCGGTACCATCGGGTTGTCGCCGTAGATGGCCGCAGAAGAGGCCAGCACGACCTTGCGGGCGCCGGCGGCCAGCGCGGCGGCCAGTACGCGCCGGGTGCCTTCGGTATTGAGCTCGGCGCACTCGTCCGGCTTGGCCACGGATTCGGGCACGGAGATCATCGCCGCCAGATGGTAGACTTCCTCGGCGCCGGCGATTGCTTGCTTCAAGCCGGCTGCGTCGAGGATCGAGCCTTGGAGGAAGCGACAACGGACCCCTTCGAGGTTATGGGCATAGCCGCTGCGTAGGTCGTCCAGCACGGTGACCTCGGAGTGTTCGGCGAAATGGCGAGCCAGGTGGGAGCCGATGAAGCCCGCGCCGCCGGTGACGAGGATGCGCTTGCTCATGCGCTTGCGACCAACGCCTGCATGGCGGGCAACTGGACTTCGATGGATTCGACCAGCTTGAACTGGGTCCGCGCACGGTCGAGGTTATGCGTCGGTCGCTTGATCTTGAAGTAGGTGTCGCCTTCCAGCCAGTCGGTCAGGAAGCGCAGCCCGATCTCGAAGGTGATCAGCTTGCCGGCGAACGGCAGGAGCGCCTTTTCTTTCGGCGTCAGGAAACCGTCGGCGGCTTCGAGGTAGCCTTTGAGGAGGGCTTCGAACATCGGGAACTGCATGCGCACCTTGGAGAGGTCCGTCTCGTCTTCGGCCGCGGGGGAGGTCGACGTCCGCACGAGATCGCCGAAATCATAGAGCACCGAGCCGGGCATCACCGTATCGAGGTCGATGACGCAGACGCCTTCCTGGGTGACGTCATCGAGCAGGACATTGTTCAGCTTGGTATCGTTATGCGTGACGCGTTCGGGCAAGGTCCCGTCGCGCAGGGCGTCGACGATGACGCCGACTTCGTGGGCGCGAGCCAGGGCGAAGGCGATTTCCGGCACGGCGAGGGCGGCGCGGCCATGGGTATCCTTGGCCAGGGCCTCCTGGAAGCGGGCGAAGCGGGAGGGGGTATGATGGAAATCGGGTATCGTCTCGTGGAGACGGCCGCCCGGAAGGTCGGCGAGCAGCGACTGGAAGGCGCCGAACGACTTGGCGGCCGCGTAGGCCTGTTCCGGCGAGCGCACGACGTCATGTCCGGTGGCGCCTTCGATGAAGTGGTAGCAGCGCCAGCGATTACCCGCGGCATCGATATGCCAGGCTTGGCCGGATTGGGTCGGGATGAGCCGGAGCGTGCGCCGGTCTGCGTCGGGCGCGCCGGATTGCCTGAGCTTGGCGTAGGCGTGGGCGCAGACGCGTTCCACGTTGGCCATCAGTTCGTCGGGGCGACGGAAGACGTGGTGGTTGATGCGCTGCAGTACGTAACGGCTCGGGCCGCCGTCGGGCTTCACGTCCACCTTGAAGGTATCGTTGATATGGCCGCTGCCGTAGGGAGAGGCCG
>RFRI01000171.1 GCA_009924535.1 Verrucomicrobiota bacterium | reverse complement strand
GCAGGGCTTTCTGGGCGACGCGACGCTCGGCTTCGGCGTTGGGCTCTTTGCGGACGGAGAGGTACACGTAGCCCGTCACGATCAAAGCGGCCGCGACGAAGCAGACGAGGCGCAGCCAAGAGGCGATCTGGCCGGGAAGCAGCGGACGGCCCCCGGAGGAAGGTTGTTCACTCATGATAGTTGATGGACTCGAGGATGCGGGGATCGTGGACGGGGATGGTCTCGTGCTTGGCGGCGCCGCGCAGGTAGATCGCGAAGACGATACCGCCGAAACCGACGATGGCGGCCAGATCGAGGAAGAGAGAGGGCGTAAGGAAAGGCGTCACGACGAAGCCTTCCGGGGTCGACTTGTCGTAGACTTGGCGAGGCAGCGCGTTGAACCAGAGATCGACGAGCCCGCCGATCACGATGATCCAGGCGACCGTCAGGAGACGGCCGGCGACGATCTTCGTGCGGTAGAACAGCAGGGACAGGAACGGCAGGAGGAAGAAGCCGAAGATGAGGTACATCGAGACGCCCCACCACTCGCTCTTGAGGCCGGTCGCGGCATCGATTTCGCGGATGTTATACCAGAAGGTCTCTTCCGGGATGTTCGCGGTGTAGATCAGGAAGTACTGCGAGAAGCTGATGTAGGCCCAGAAGACCGTGAAGGCCAGCATGAGGCAGCCCAGCACGTGGCGGTGGGCCTGGTTGAGGAGGCCGTCGAGCCAGCCGCCATTGGACAGCTTGTAGGTGAGAATCACCGTCACCGCGAGGGCTAGGCGGATGGAGAGCGCGAAGAACCAGACGCCGTACATGGTCGAGAACCAGTGGTAGGAGAGCGCCATCAGGCAGTCGAAGGCCAGCATGGTGAGCGTCACGGCCGAGAGCGGGATGCCCACGGCGGAGACGGCATGCAGGCGATGCGTGTGACCGGCGGTGCGGTCGGTATCCTGGGCGAACGACCAGCGGCGGAGGAGGACGGCGAGTACGCCGAAGACCAGGACGTAGAGGGCGATACGCACGAGGAAGAACTTCTCGTTCAGGAACCAGCTCTTAGCCTGCAGGATTGGGTCATGCCCAACGGCATGTCCACCCGGGAGCAAATGTTCGGCGTTCGTCCAATCCCAGAGGGCGTGGCGGAAATCCGGATTGATGGCGAGCGGAACGATGCCGGCGGCGATGACGACCGGCAGCGCGATGATGAGGAGTTCCCAGTTACGTCGGATAATCGGAGCCCAGCCGGCATCGAAGAGCCGGGTGATCATCGTGAGCAGCAGCATGCCGATCAGGATCGAGATCCAGAAGAGCGAGCCGACGAGCACGGAAAGAGCCTGGCGGTTTTCGTGGTGCTGCACGCCGACGACGGCGAAGTACCAGACGACCAGCAAGGCGACGACGCCCAAGGCCAGGAATTTCTTCCAGTGGGCGGTCAGGGCGTGAGGCGAAGAGGAGCTCATGGGCGAATTACTTGATTTGGGCCTTCACGGCGGCGGGGACGAGTTCGGGCGGGCAGTTCTGCGAGAGTTGCAGGGCGCGCACGTAGGCGACGACAGCCCAGCGCTCCTCAGGGGAGAGCTTATCGCCGTAACCCATCATGGTGTTCTTACCGTTCGTGATGACGTCGTAGATTTGTCCGTTCGGATAGGCGCGGATGATCGGGGTCTGGAGGCTGGCGATCGTGACGATGGCGGCGTCGCCTTCGAGGGCGGAGCGCACCTTCATGATGCCGTTACCGTCGCCGGCTTGGCCGTGACAGACGGCGCAGTAGATCTGGAATTTGCCGCGACCTGCTTCGAGGGTCAACTGGCTGACCTTATAGTCGTTGAGCTGGCCCTTCGAGAAGGAGAGGGACTTCTCCGGGAAGCCAACAAGGAAGGCGCCCTTGGCGTCCTTGCCGGACACGAAGGAAGGATTCTGGGATTCGGCGCGGCGGAAGTCGTCCGAGAAGACCTTGGTCGGCTCGAGGCCGTTGCCGCGGGCGACCGTGCCGGCGACGGGCGGACGGGCGTCACGGCCGTCGGCGAAGAGCGTGTTCTCTCCCTGGGCCTTGTACTTGTTCTGGTAGTCCATGTCGTCGAAGACATAGACGGGGGTGTCCTTGGACTTCTTGCCCTGGAAACCGAGGAAGCTGATCGTGGCGACGACCGCGACGGCGAGGAATGCGAGATAACGGCTCATGGGTACGGATTAGTCGCGGATGACGGTGATCTCCTGGCCGCCGAGCGACTGGAGGAAGTTACGCGACTCATCGAGATGGAACTGCGGGTCGCGGGCCTCGAGGACGATCATGAACGTGTCGTCCGAGACGCGGGCGAAGTTCGGCAGGTCGAACAGCGGGTGGTTATGACGCGGCAGGCGGTTGAAGATGAACTGGCCGAAGAAGGTGCCGAAGGCGGCGAACAGGATCGTGCACTCGTAGAGCACCGGGAACGGGAAGATCACGCTCCAGTAGGGCTTGCCGCCGACGATCAGCGGGTAGTCGTACGAGTTCATGTACCAGGTGAGGAGGCAGCCGGTGGTGAAGCCGGTGAGGCCGCCCAGCAGGGTCAGGCGCGGGACCGGGGAGCGAGGCAGGCCCATGGCCTGGTCCATGCCGTGGATCGGGAAAGGCGTGTGGACGTCCCAGTTCTTCCAGCCGGCATCGCGCACCTTCTCGGCGGCGTGAAACACGTCGGAGACCTTGCGGAAGGTGCAGGCCACGCCGTGGATGCGTTCGTTGCGTTCGTTCATGGTCGGTGGGCGGCTGGGATCAGTGGGCGTGGGGGTCGGCCTGCGGCGCGACCATCTTCAATTCAGCCATCGGGAGCAGCGGAAGGAAGCGGATGAAGAGGAGGAAGAGGACGGAGAAGAAGCCGAAGGTGCCGAAGAACGTGAAGATATCGACGATCGTCGGGGAGTAGTAGCCCCAGCTGGACGGGAGGTAGTCGTTGGCGAGCGAAGTGATGGTGATCACGAAGCGCTCGAACCACATGCCGACGTTCACGAAGAGGCAGATGATCCAGACGAGGGAATGGTTCTCGCGGACCTTCTTGAACCAGAAGAGCTGCGGGGTGATCACGTTGCAGGACACCATGATCCAGTAGGCCCAGGCGTACTGGCCGAAGGCGCGGTTCACGAAAGCGAACTTCTCGAACGAGTTGCCCGAGTAGGCCGCGATGAAGAACTCGGTGGCGTAAGCGTAGCCGACCATCGTGCCGGTGGCCAAGATGATCTTGCACATGTTATCGATGTGGTACTGGTTGATGACGTCGTGCAGGCGATAGATCGCGCGCAGCGGGAGCATCAGGGTCAGCACCATCGCGAAGCCGGAGAAGATGGCGCCGGCGACGAAGTACGGAGGGAAGATGGTCGTGTGCCAGCCGGGGACGTTCGAGACGGCGAAGTCGAACGAGACGATGGTGTGCACGGAAAGCACGAGCGGCGTCGAGAGGCCCGCGAGGAGCAGGTACGCCATCTCGAAGTTGGACCACTGGCGGTTGCCGCCGCGCCAGCCCATGGCCAGGAGGCTGTAGAAGGCCTTGCGCCACCAGGTCGTCGCGCGGTCGCGGATCACGCCGAGGTCAGGGATCATGCCCATGTACCAGAAGAGCGTGGAGACGGTGAAGTAGGTCGAGACCGCGAAGACGTCCCACTCGAGCGGGGAGCGGAACTGCGGCCAGATGCCGTTCTGGTTGGGGAGGGGCAGGAGCCACCAGCCGAACCAGACGCGACCGACGTGGAAGAGCGGGAAGAGACCGGCGCAACAGACCGCGAAGATGGTCATGGCCTCGGCGGCGCGGTTGATGGAAGTACGCCACTTCTGACGCAGGAGGCAGAGGATCGCCGAGATCAGCGTGCCGGCGTGGCCGATGCCGACCCAGAACACGAAGTTGACGATGGCCCAACCCCAACCCACGGGCGAACGGAGGCCCCAGGTGCCGGTGCCGGTCGAGACGAGGTAACCGAGGCCGATGAACGTGAACGAGGCGACGAACAGCGCCACGCCGAACATGACCTTCCACCAGAGCGGGGTCTCTTCTTCGACGATGCCGCAGACCTTGTCGGTGATCCAGTGGAAGCCGCGGTTATTGAGGATCAGCGGGGAGCGCGGGAGCTCGGCTGGGCGAACCTTATCGAGGATCGCGGGGCGCTCGGAAGAGCTGTCGTGGGCGTGAGCC
>RFRI01000018.1 GCA_009924535.1 Verrucomicrobiota bacterium | reverse complement strand
GAAGAACTCGCGCGCACCGCGATCCCGGAGACCGACCGTACCCTGCTCTGGCCGATCTACGACGAGCATCGCCGCGGCTTCATCGCGTATCGCGCCGAATGCCATCCGGGACAGCCGCTCCAGATGATCGTCGAAGAGACGCGCGACCGGCCTAACCTCGACTGACGATGGACGCCGCCGGTTCCGAAGCCGAATTCAAGCGGACCAACCGCAAGCCGGCCTATCCGATCGGCGCCGAGCTACGCGCGTACCTCTCGCGCGAAGGGCGCGAAGTGCCGCTGCCGGTCACGTACGCCGAACTCCGCGACTTCACCGCCGCGATGCCCTTGCTCGAACGCGGCAAGGACACGCTCTGGGAAACGGTCGCCTATCCGCCCGAAGTCATGAGCCACCTTTCCCAAGGCCTGCTCGAAACGTACGCCCTGCTCCGTGGCGAAGGCGGCATGAAGGTCTTCAGCCACGTCTACGTCGATCGCGTCGACTTCTGCTCCTTCGGCAATTCGCAGCCCTTCCGCGTGCGTATCGTCAACGCGTACAACGAGAACCACGACTACTTCTACGTGAAGGTCGGCGACGCCTCGCGTGTATGCGGGCTCGAGCTGGAGCACCTGCTCTCGCCCAACCGCATGCTCTACCTCACCTGGGGCGAGACCTTGGTCGAGGAGCACGTCACGGGCATCCCCGGGGACATCTTCGCCGAAAAGTGGCTCGCCGCCGACGGACACCATCCGGTACGCCTCGCCAAGGAACTCATCAAGTTCGAGGAGCGCTGCCTGGTGCGCCTCCTCGGCGACATGCGCGCCTATAACTTCGTCATCGCCGTCACGCCGGACTTCGACGCCACCGCCATCCGTGTGCGCGCCATGGACTTCGACCAGCAGAGCTACGACGGTCGCCTGCGGTTCTACCTGCCTGGCTCGTTCAAGGAGAACCGTCCCTTCGCCCAGCTCTGCGCCAAGCATATCAACGCCGCCTCCGCCGCCCAGTACCGCCGCGAAGAGCAGTCGCTGATTCACCGCCGCCACCTCGCCGCGCCCGACCGGGTCAAGGACCTCCTGGCCGCCATGCGGTCCAACCCCCTCACCAGCAGCGAAAAGGCGAGGGAACTGGCCGACGGTCTGGCCGAATACCACCGAGATCCGGCCTTCCGGCAACACACGGACATGGCGGGCTTGATCGGCGAAAGCCTCGCCCGGCTCGACCGGGTCCTCCGCTCTTAATAGTAAGCGCTGGACAGGACGCGCGCCGAGTGGGCAAACTCCGAGGCCTGCGATGAGCGACTCTTTAAGGCACGAATGCGGCATTGCCCTTGTCCGGCTGACCAAGGACCTAAAGTGGTATCAGGAAAAGTACGGCACCCCGCTCCACGGCTTTAACCAGCTCTTCCTCCTGATGGAGAAGCAGCACAACCGCGGCCAGGACGGCGCGGGCATCGGCTGCGTCAAGATCGGCGCCGAGAACGGCGAGGCCTTCCTGTTCCGCGACCGCGAGATCGGCGCCCAGGGCCTGACCCAGATCTTCACCCGCCAGATCAAGACCTACTCCGACAAGATGCGCGAAGGGGTCATCGTTCCCGAATTCCCGGAAACGGTTAAGCGACATTTCGACTTCGGCGGCGAACTCCTCCTCGGCCACCTCCGGTACGGCACCTCGGGCAATTTCGACTCGGTCTCCTGCCACCCCTACGCCCGCAAGTCCATCTGGCCGACCCGCAACCTGCTCGTCGCCGGTAATTTCAACCTCACCAACACCAACGAGCTCAACGCCTCGCTCACCCAGCGCGGCGCGCACGTCATCTACTCGACCGACACGCAGTCCATCCTCGAGGAAATCGGCTTCTGGCTCGACGAGGAGCATGATCGCCTCTTCAAGGCGTTCAAAGACCAAGGTCTCGAAGGCGGCGCGGTGCAGTCCGAGATCTCCAAGCACATGGACATCGGGAACGTCCTGCGCAAAGCCGCCAAGAACTGGGACGGCGGTTACGCCATCGCCGGCCTCATCGGCAACGGCGACAGCTTCGTCATCCGCGACCCCAACGGCATCCGCCCTTGCTGGTACGCCCGCACCGAAGACCTCATCGCGGTGGCCTCCGAGCGCGTCGCGCTGATGACCATCGTCGGCGTGAACCAGGAAGACGTGCATGAGCTGCCCCCGGGCTGCGCGCTGATCATGAAGGCCGACGGCCGTCATTCGATCGAGTCCTTCCATGCGCCCGGCGAGCCCCGCCACTGCTCCTTCGAGCGCATCTACTTCTCGCGCGGCAACGACCCGGAAATCTACGCCGAACGCAAGGCCCTCGGCGCGGCCCTCGCCGACGACGTCATCGCGCAGATCCGCGACGACCACGACAACGCGGTCTTCTCCTACATCCCGAACACGGCGGAGATCGCCTGGTACGGCCTGATGGAAGAGCTCCGCAAACGCCGCCGCTCGCAGGTCCGGCAGAAGCTCGTCGACGCCCAGCGCGCCGGCGTGCTCGACGAAGCCCTCATCGACAAGCTCGTCCTCGGCGGCTGGCCGCGCGGCGAAAAGGTCGCGCATAAGGACGTCAAGCTACGCACGTTCATCTCGCAGGAGAAGAACCGCATGCAGATGGCTTCGCACGTCTACGACATCTCCTACGGCACCGTCCGCGACGGGGACACGCTCGTCTGCGTCGACGACTCGATCGTCCGCGGCACGACGCTCCGTCAGTCGATCCTCCGCATCCTCGCCCGCCCGAACCCGAAACGCATCGTCATCGCCTCGACGGCGCCGCAGATCCGCTACCCGGACTGCTACGGCATCGACATGTCCGAGATGGGCAAGTTCCTGGCCTTCCAGGCCACCGTCGCGCTCTGCAAGGAACGCGGCAAGACGGACCTGCTCCGCGAAGTCTACGAAGACTGCGTCGCGCAGTCGAAGAAGCCGACCAAAGAGATGAAGAACCATGTGAAGCGGATCTACGACGCCTTCACGGAGATCGAGATCGCCGCCAAGGCGGCCGAACTCGTCTACCCGTCCAAGAGCGCCTGGAAGGGCGAGCTGATCCTGGTCTTCCAGAAGATCGAGTCGCTGCACAAGGCCTGCCCGAAGAGCCGCGGCGATTGGTATTTCACCGGCGACTACCCGACCCCCGGCGGTCTCGGCGTGCTCAACCAGGCCTACATCAACTACTGGGAGAAGCGCGAAGGGCGCTCCTACTGATCAGACGTAGAGCCTGAACGGAGCGGTGCGCGCGCGGAAGGCCGCGGCGTCGCCGTCCCAGCGCGCCATCCAGCGGGCGAGGTCGATCCGCGCGCCCTGCGTGCGGAGATCTTCGAAGAAGGTTTCGCTCCCGAGGTGCTTGATGAACAGTTCGCGCTTGGAGCCCGTGAGACCGGCGAACGGATTCGGCGCCCAGACACAGGCCTGACGCAGCATGTGCAACGAAATCGCGGTGGGGCGTAGCTTCGGCCAATCGCCGACCGAGAGATAGACGCCTTGCGTGCCATCTGCCATCTGCTGAGGCTGGCAGACGAGGCCGGGCACGGCGTTGCCGAACGCGGCGACAAGGTCGGCGGACTTCCGGCGAGGATAGGTGAGGAAGCGGAAATTCTGCCCGACGCCGGTGCTATGGCTGAAGCCGGAATCCATGGCGCCCAGGCCCGTCATCGCATAACCGAGGGCGGCCTTGGCATTGTCGATCTTCGGCGACGTCGGCACCCAGTTCAGGCCGGTGAGATTCCAGGTCATCGTGCGGCGCCAACCGCGCATGGCGACGACTTCCAACGTGCCGCGACGGCGCGTCGCGTCGTCGAGTTCGAGGACGCCCGGCGTGGCCACGGCCCAGCGCGCGATCTCGCCGATGGTGAGGCCATGGACATAAGGCGTCTCGTAGGCGCCCACATAGCTGCGCCATTTGCGATCAAGGAAGGGGCCGTCGACCTTCTCTCCGCCGAGCGGATTCGGGCGATCGAGGACCACCACGCGCACGGGACGCGGCAGCGAGAAGCATGCCTCGATCACGTACCGCATGCAGCTGATGTAGGTATACGAACGAGCGCCGATATCCTGGAAATCGATGACGATGACGTCGAGGCCGGACAGCATCTCCGCCGTCGGACGGCGCGTCGCTCCGTAAAGCGAATAGATCGGAAGACCCGTGCGCGCATCCTTCGCATGGCCGACGGCGACGTCGGCTGCGGCGACGCCGTCGATCCCATGCTCCGGGCCGAAGAGCTTGACCAGTTTCACGCCGGGCGCGCGGGCGAGCACGTCGACGGTACGCTGACCGAGGCCATTGACGCCGGCGCGGTGCGTCACGAGGCCGCAACGCAGCCCCTTAAGTTGGGCGAAGCCATCGGCGGCGAGGACGTCGATACCCAGCATGACCTTGCCCGTGACCGGAGCGACCGGAGCCGGCGCGGCGGGCGCAGTTCCGGCGGAGCCACCGCCACCGCCACCGCCGCCGGCGCAGCCGGAAAGAACGACGGCGCCCAGCGAACCTAGGGCGGTGAGGTGAAGAAACTCGCGGCGATCCATGGGAAGCAGTGCCGCCCAGCATCGGCGGTTTGCCGAAGGGTTCAAAGTCCGAATTCGAAAATCCGTTTGCAGGCGAAGGACCTCGGCGACACCTTGCCGTCATGCGCGTCGCCCTCCTCGGCTCCGGTCGCGGCTCCAACGCCGATGCGGTCCTCCGCGCCCAAGCCGAAGGTCGCCTCGGCAAGGCTAAGGTGGTCGGCATCTGGTGCGACGTCCCGACCTGCAAGATGCTCGAACTAGGCCCTAAGTACGGCGTGCCTGCCCGCTTCCTCGACACGGGTCCCTTCAAGACGAAGTTCTCCCCGGAGCGCGAACAGGCTTGGGCCGATGACCTCATGGCGGCCAAGGTCGATCTCGTCGTCCTCGCCGGTTTCATGCGCGTGATCAAGGCGCCGCTGCTCGACGCCTTCGCGGGTCGAATCATCAACCTTCACCCCAGCCTCCTGCCGGCCTTCCCCGGACTCGACGGCATCGGTCAGGCTTGGAACGCGGGCGTCCCGGAAGCCGGTTGCACCGTCCATTGGGTCAATGCCGAGGTCGACGGCGGCGCCCACCTTGGGCAGACCCGCGTGCCCCGCGAGACGACGGACACCCTTGATACTTTCGCTCACAAGATCCATGCCGCCGAGCATGCCCTGCTCCCCGCCGTGATCGCCCGCCTGAGCGAGACCCTTTCCTGATGATCGAACTGAAGTGCCCCATCCACGAAGACATGGTCCAGCCGCTGGAAGACCATTTCTGCGAATTGACCCGCTCTTCCTGGATGCTTTTCCATGAAGGCCCCGGGAAGCCCCACTTCGTGATGGGCTACTTCGACACCAAGCCCGAAGCCGACGAAGCGTGGGCCGGCCTGCGCAAGGCCTTCAAGAAACTCCCTGAGGCCTATGAAGAGACCATCATGGCCGACAAGGACTGGAAGGAAGCCTACAAGGAGCACCTCAAGCCGTGGGATCATGGACGCCTCCACTGGGTCCCCGCCTGGATGCGCGGAAAGCATGCCGTGCCGGCCGAGGCCGCGGTGATCTGGTTCGACGCCGGACTGGCCTTCGGCACCGGCGACCACCCGACGACCCGTCTCTGCGCCATCCGCATGATGGACTTCCTCGAGACGCATCCCGCCGCGAAGGTTTCCGTCACCGACGCCGGCTGCGGCTCGGGTATCCTCGCGCTTTCCGCCGCCAAGCTCGGCTGCGGACGGATCGCCGGCTTCGACCGCGATCCCGAATCCGTCCGGGTCAGCATCGCGAACCGCGAAGAGAATGGTATCGCCGATGACGCGGTCGCCTTCCACCACGCCGGCCTCGAAGAAGGCTTCCGCCTCACCGGCCGCGCCGACATCGTTCTGGCGAACATCATCAGCGACGTGCTCTGCATCTACGCCGACAACCTTGTCGACTCCGTCAGCCCCGGCGGCGTGCTTGCTCTCAGCGGCATCCTCGCCAAGGAACAGGACACCGTCCGCGCCCACTTCGAGGCCAAGTGCCGCACGGCCTGGGGTGACGCAATGAAGTCCGACGGCCGTGTCATGGGCGAATGGAGCGACGTCGCGCTCTTCCGACCCCTCTGAGCAGTTGCTCGGACGTCGCTTCCCCTTTCCTTCGACCCATGCCTGACAACACCGCCCAACGTATCCGCTTCGGTCGCATCCTCTCGATCGCGTTTGGCCTCCTGTGCGTCGGACTCGGCATCAACGGTCTCCTGGGGGGCTTCAGCCTGGGCTCGCTGCATATCCCGCCGCGCTGGGATCCCGCCGTCGTCACCTTCCCCGTCGCCCTCCGCGCGGAGTGCTGGTTCTTCCTCGCCTACGCGGTCCTGCTTTTCCTCCCTTGGCGCCGCATCGAGAACCGCAAAGTCTGGGGGTGGCTCTTCGCGCTCCTCTGTCTCGCCTCGGTGCTCTTCGCGTTCACGATGATCTGCGAGGTGATGGCCAAGAATTACATCGCGCAGAACGCCCACGTGAAGGCGAAGATCCCGGTCTTCCAAGCCGTGCTGCTCTTCCTCGGACTCGGTCAGATCCCGGTCGAACTGTTCAGCCGCAAACCCGAGCTGCTCGACTGATCAGAGCGCGGCGTGCAGCGCTTCGGCGCGACGAATCGCTTCCTCGACCGTCGGCGCGGTCACCGTGATATGGCCCATCTTGCGGCCCGGAGCGGCCTTGCCCTTGTCGTAGAGGTGCAGCTTGGCGGAAGGATCCGCGAGGACCTTGGTCCAGTCCGGCTCCAGGCCGTCACGCCAGACGTCACCGAGCAGGTTGACCATCGCGGAAGGAGCGAGCGGCTTCGTGCCGCCGAGCGGCAGGCCACACACGGCACGGATATGCTGTTCGAACTGGCTGGTCTCGTTGGCGTCGAAGGTCTGGTGACCGCTGTTATGCGGACGCGGGGCGAGCTCATTCACGACGATACGTCCGTCCTTCACGAACATCTCGACCGCGAGGAGACCGACGAGCTGGATCTTCTCGGCGATGCTCAGCGCCAAGGCGCGCGCCTCGGCGGCGGTGGCTTCGGAGATCCGGGCCGGCGAGATCGAAAGATGGAGGATATGGTTACGGTGGATGTTCTCCGCCGGGTCGTAGACGGCGGTGCGACCGTCGACCGTACGCGCGACGAGGACCGAGATTTCCATCTGGAACGGTACCCAGGCCTCGAGGACGCCGACGGCGCCGCCGATCTTATCCCAGGCGACGGCGAGATCCGCCTCGGCAGTCGGTAGTTTTACCTGTCCTTTGCCATCATAGCCGAAATCAGCAGTCTTCAAGACACAGGGGAAGCCGACGGTCTTCACCGCGGCCTGAAGCTCGGCGAGCGAGGATACGACGGCGAAGTTCGCGCACGGGATGCCCGAGGCACGGAGGAATTCCTTTTCGCGGCGGCGGTTCTGACAGGTCGCGAGGACGTTGGCCGAGGGATGGCTCGGGACGGACTTCGCGACGAATTCGACGGCCGAGGGCGGGATGTTTTCGAATTCGAGCGTGATGCGGCCGCAGCCCTGGGCGAAGCGCGTCAGCGCGGCGGTGTCGGTCCAATCGGCGGTGATATGCTCGTCGGCGATGCCCGCGGCGCAGGCTCCGGCAGACGGATCGAACGTGCGCACCTTGTAGCCAAGCCGGCGCGCGGCGATGGCCGACATGCGGCCGAGCTGGCCGCCTCCGAGGATGCCGATGGTGCCGCCGGGCTGCAGGGGTCGCTCCATGGCTTAACGCTTCTTGCCTTTGCGGCCGGGAATCGGGTTATCGAGCACGGCCTTGGTCTGCTCGGCGCGATAGGTGTCGAGCTTCTTGGCCAACTTGGCGTCGGAAAGCGCGAGGATCGCGGCGGCGCCGAGGGCGGCGTTGATCGCGCCGGCGCGGCCGATCGCGAAAGTGTGGACCGGGATGCCGGCCGGCATCTGGACGATCGAAAGGAGCGAGTCGATGCCGTCGAGGGTCTTCGACTGCACGGGCACGCCCATGACGGGGAGCGAGGTCATGGCGGCGACCATGCCCGGGAGATGGGCGGCGCCGCCGGCTCCGGCGATGATCACCCTCAGGCCACGACGGCGGGCGGCCAAGGCGTAGTCCTTGAGCTTGAGCGGCGTGCGATGGGCGCTGACGACCTCGGCCTCGAAGGCGACGCCGAGCTTCTTGAGCGTGTCGGCGGCGTTGACCATCGTCTCCCAATCGGACTGGGAACCCATGATGATGCCGACCTGTGGGGCGGAGGAAAGCGCGCGAGCCATGCCTGAAGCGTGTCGCAGCCCTGCCCGCCTGTGAAGCCCGAAGCGAAAAAACTACTCCGCGAAAGGCACGTATTCCGGCACGAGGTCGCGCATCCCCTGCTTGCAGGCCTGTCGTTCCAAGGGAAGGAGGGCGCGCACGCGTCCCACCAGCGCCTCCGATGAATCCTGCGGGGCGTGGTCCGCCACGAAGCGGAAGACGCGCGGGTGTTCGGTCGGGCGATACTGTTCCCCTTCATATTGCAACTCCTCGACCAACTTTTCTCCCGGGCGCAGGCCGATGATACGGATCTCGATATCGATGTCGGGACGAAGACCGCTGAGCTCGATGAGCTGCCGGGCCACGTCGATGATCTTCAAGGGCTGGCCCATCTCCAGGACGAGGATGTCTCCGCCGCTGCCGAGCGTGGCGCTCTGCAGGACGAGACCGACCGCCTCGGGGATGGTCATGAAGTATCGCTTCACTTCCGGGTGCGTCACCGTGACAGGCCCGCCCGCATCGATCTGGCGACGGAACATCGGGATCACCGAGCCGGAAGATCCGAGGACGTTGCCGAAGCGTACGGCCAGGAAGCTGGTCTTGCCGCCGGACTGGGCCTGCATCGCGCGGACGACGCGTTCCGCGAGCCGCTTGCTGGCGCCCATGACGTTGGTCGGGTTGACCGCCTTGTCCGAGGAGATGAGCACGAACTTCGCCGCGCCGTGCTCCGCGGCCAGACGGGCGACGATCTCCGTGCCGAGGACGTTGTTCTTGAGGGCTTCGGAAGGCTGCGACTCCATCATCGGCACGTGCTTGTGCGC
This sequence comes from Verrucomicrobiota bacterium, assembly GCA_009924535.1. Classification (GTDB taxonomy): domain Bacteria; phylum Verrucomicrobiota; class Verrucomicrobiia; order Opitutales; family UBA953; genus UBA953. The sequence goes on along the minus strand of RFRI01000018.1, from coordinate 3,283 downwards.
GGCGGCGTGCAGGACGAGCTCGGGCTTGAACCGGACGAACACGTCACGCATGCGGTCGACGTCGGTGACATCGCCGACGATGGGCGTGATGAGCGCCCCGGCGCCGGCGGCGATCAGTTCCTGTTCGGCCTGATAGAGGAGCACCTCGCACTGATCGAGCAGGATGAGGCGGGCAGGCGAACGCGCGGCGAGCTGGCGGCTGAGCTCCGAACCGATGCTGCCGCCGGCCCCCGTGACGAGCACCGTGCGGCCCTTGACCATGGCGTCGATGGCTTCGTCGTCGAGCTTGGCGGGCTCTCGGCCAAGGATGTCCTCGACGGAGATCGGGCGGATATCGCTCGCGCGCACGCGGCCGCCGGCCAGCTCGGACATGGAGGGGACGACGAGGACGCGGAGGTTGCTGGCCGAGGCGAGCGCGCTCACCTCGCGGATGCGGCGGACGGCCGAGGCGGGCAAGGCGAGGATGATCTCGGTGATACCGTATTTCTCGGCCAGCTCGGGCATGCGCTCCGGGGCGCCGATCACCGGCACGCCGTGGATGTGCAAGTCATGCTTGGCGACATCGTCATCCAGGAAGCAGACGGGCTCGATGCCGTGGCCGAGTCGACTCATGAGCTCGGAGACGAGCTGAGCCCCGACCTGACCGGCGCCGACGATCGCGATGCGTTCGACCACGCCCTGGGCGGCCTGCTGCTTGCTCCAGAAGCGTTCACGCAGCGCGCGGATCGACACGCGGAAACCGACGAACAGCACGAGGGACAGGTTGAAGTCGACGAGCGTGACGCCGCGGGGCACGCTGAATGCCTGAGCCGGGTTGCCGCTCCCGATGAGCGACGGCAGCAGGAAAGCGAGGGCGGTCGCGGCGGCCAAGGCGAAGCCCATGCGGAGCGCGTCAGGTAGCCGGAAGTAATAGAAGACGCCGCGGAACTGGCCCCACGCGCCCAGCAGCAGCACCTTGAGGGGAATCAGCCAGAGGAGCACCATCGGGCGCTGCACATACATGTAGGCCTCGGCTGCCTGGCGCTCGCCGATGGTCATCTCTTCCGGTCCGGCGAAGCGCAGTTCGTAGGCGAACCAAAGGGACAAGGCCGCCAAGACGCCGTAAGTGGCGAAAAAGAACGCTGCGCGTTGGAGGCGATTGACCGGGGCAGCCATGGGGTGGCTTGATAATCAGGAACTCGGCCTTTTATTCAATGACGATACGAAAGCCCAAGGTGCGGCTCTTCTCCCGCTTGAAAACCGACCGGGCGGAGAGTCCCTTCCCGAGCGGGGTGAGGATGCTCCCTCCGAGGACCGGGGCGCGGGTGTCCCCGGGCGACGCGAGCGCCCACTCTTCGACGTTGCCCAGCAGATCGTGGATGCCCGCGGCATTGGCTTCGGAGCTACCGACCAGATGCACGGACGTTCCGTCCGTGTTCTCGGCGGTCCAGGCCTGGGCCTGGAGGGTAGGTTTGCCCAAATCGCCGGCGGCGGCCGTGAATTCGGCCGGCGTCGGCAGACGCACCTTGGCGCCGAGGATCCAGCCGAGCCGGAGAGCGAAGGCCTCGGCCTCGGCATAGGTCACGGACTCGACCGGGTTGGCTTCCCGGCGGGTAGAACTGGGATTGGACCCCATGACGGAGGCATAGAGACCTTGGGGGATTTCCGTCCGATAGATTCGTACCGACGAAGCGGGCACAGGTCGGAGATTTTGGTCGATGTTGCTCAGCGCGCCACGCACGGCGGCGCCGTTCACCGCGAGGTATTCCAATTCCTTGCGCTCCAGGTCCTCGGTCAGGAACGTGCCGGTGTTGGCCGATCCGATGCGGCGGGCTTCGACGACCAGGTCGTCGGCCAACCGGAGCGCTTCATCGGCACGGCGGCGGCGTAGGGCGGCGCGCAGCTGCTCACAGCGGGCGCGCAACGCGACGATCTCATCATGGAAGCGGGCGAAGTTGAGACGCGTGGCGATGGCGGCCTCCTGCGTGCGGTCGGCGAAACTGCTTTTCGGGTAATCCGTGAGCAACTTGGCGAACGCATCCACCGCGGCCTGCCAGGCTTGGGTGGCGGAGGTCCACTCACCCTTCTTCTCGAAGGCTTCGGCCTTGGCGCGATGGGCCAGGATGCCGTTCCAGGCTTCGCCGGAAAACGCCGTCTCGCGTCGTTCCGCCAGTTTGTCCGACCGACCGAACTCGGTGTTCCGTACGTCGCGATAGCGGGCGAGGAAGTCCGTCTCGCAGTCGATCGCTTGGTTGAACTTCGCGGCCGCGTCGGCGAACTTGCCCATGGCGAAAAGCTGCTCGGCCTCGGCCTCCAAGTCGCGGCCTTTCTGCCAAAGCGGCGCCGACTCGAGCCGGCGGAGGCGGGTGTCGAGGCGTGCGCGTCGACCGGGATCGGCCAAGCCCGAGAATTCCCATTTCATCTCGATCTCCTGTTCCCAGGCGATGGCCTGACGGAGCAAGGGGATGGCGGCGGACTCATCGGTCTTCACCAAGGCGAGCGCTTTCGCTTCGGCCTCGTCCGAATCATGGCGGAGCTGTTCGCCGCGGATCAGATGCAAGCGACGGCGAAGGGATTGCTGACGAAGGTCGTCGGTACCGACCGATTGGCGGGCGCTGACGTATTCCTCCTGCAGGCGCAGGGCTTCCGCCAAGAGGGCGACGTCGGCCTCCTTGAGTTCGAACCTTTCCTGACGGATTTTCTCGAAGGCCGCCTCCAGGTCCAACGAACGGAGCCGAATCGCTTCCGCGGCCTCAGGCGTGACGACCAGCTCCGCTTGGCGCGTGCTCCGGCGGTCGGAAGTATAGAGCAGCAGGCTGGAGACTCCGAGGAACAGCAGGACGACGACGAGGAACGGCACCCGGATCCGGAGCCATATTTGCCTGAACGAAACCTTGCTCCTCCCGGCGCGCGGGTCGGGATCGGAGACGAAGTCGTTCTTGGGGTTCAGGGGGCCTTGGGTCATTTCAGGGCCGCCAACTTCGTCGCCGGCGGTTTGTTTGCTTTAATAGTTCGTCACACTGGTTCATCAAAGTCATACCTTCAATATTGGAAATGGCCCAATTCAAGCGCATCGCCGTCGTCGGCGCCGGCCTCATCGGCGGCTCAATCCTCCTTGCGGCGGCCCGACGAGGGCTGGCCGGTTCGCTCGCGTGCTGGTCGCGCTCGGAAAAATCCCGCAAGATCCTCCGCGCCTACGGCGTCGCCGAAGTGTTCGCCGACGCGGCCGCCTGCGTGAAGGGCGCCGACCTGGTGATCGTGACGACCCCGGTCGACACCGCCGAAGAGACCTTCCTCGCGATCG
>RFRI01000170.1 GCA_009924535.1 Verrucomicrobiota bacterium | reverse complement strand
ACGACGACCGTCAATTGGAATGACGCCGTCACCGCCGGCACGGTCCGCGAACTGAAGTCCAAGTAAGCCTTCGCCGGCCTCTCCGAAAAGCCCCGCTCAGCGGGGCTTTTTTGTTTCCGTCCGTTCCGCGTCTGCCACCTTCACCACAGCATGACGACCTTCCGCGCATGGCTGGCCGCGACTCGCCCCAAGACCTTGGTGGCGGCCGTCGCGCCCATCGCGCTCGGCGGAGCGGTCGTCGTGGCCTACTCGGGCGCCCCCGGCCTCCGGGCTGATCCGTCGTTCATCTTCCTCCTCCTGAGCTGCCTCGGCTTCGCGCTCTGCGTGCAGGTAGCCTGTAATTTCGCCAACGACCTCGGCGACTCTTTGCGTGGCGCTGACACCTCCGCGCGCGTCGGTCCGCGGCGGGCGGTCTCGGCCGGTGATGTTTCTCCTTCTGCGATGCGCCGTGGCATCTGGATCGCGTGCTTGCTGGCGCTCCTCCTCGGCGCGCCGGTCGCTTCGCTGTCGCCGTGGCTGCTGCTGGCCGGATTCCTCGCCATCGCTTGCGCGCTGGCCTACACGCTCGGACCTTTTCCGCTGGCTTACCGCGGCCTTGGCGACGTGTTCGTCGTCGGTTGCTTCGGCGTCCAAGCGACCACGCTGACCGCCTTGGCCGTCTGCACGCCTTTCCCCGGTGAATGCTGCTGCAATACGCCACCCATGCCATGGGCCCCGGCGCTCCTCGCGGGCCTCGGCCTGGGCCTGCTCGCGGACAACATCCTCGTCGCGAACAACGCGCGGGACTACGAGACCGACCTCGCCGTCGGCAAGCGCACGACAGTCGTCCGCTTTGGTCGCGGCTTCGCGCGTAACCTGCACGGCTTCAACTCGATCCTCGGCCTGGCCTGCCTCGGGCATGTCTTTGGTTGGGCGCCCATGGTCTTGCTCCCTCTGGCCCTCTGGCAGCATCTGGCCTTCCGTAAGGCCGCCCAGCCGGCCGATTTCCTGCCGTTTCTCGGTCGGGCCGCCGTGCTGATGCTCTTGGCCACGATCCTGTGCGTAACTGCCACTTGCCTCGGGTGGGTGCCGGCTGACAGCCTGTGGATGCGATGAGCCAACCCAAGTCACTCGCCGAACAGCTCGAAGCCCTGGTCAACGGGGGCTCTCGTCCGTCGTGGGACGAATACTTCATGGCGACCGCGGTGCTCGTCAGTTCGCGTTCCAGCTGTGAGCGTCTGCATGTCGGCTGCATCATCGTCTCGACCGGCAAGCACCCGAACCGCCTCGTCGCCGCCGGCTATAACGGCTTTCTCCCGGGCGCGCCGCACGACTCGCATGTCCGCGACGGCCATGAGCTCGCGACCGTGCATGCCGAGCAGAACGCCGTGGCCGACGCCGCCAAGCGCGGTGTCTCGCTGCAGGGCACGATCTGCTACGTCACCCATTTCCCGTGCGTGAACTGCGCCAAGATCCTCGCCGCCGCCGGCATCACCGAGGTCCGCTATCGCCACGATTACAAGAATGACCCGCTGGTCGCCGAGATGTTCGGCCAAGCCGGCGTGCTGGTCACGCGCCTCGAACGCTGATGGCCCGCGCTCCGCAGACTTTGGCGGGGCGATTGCTGGTCTCGCATCCGCAGCTGCGCGATGACCATTTCCGCGAGACCGTCATCCTTCTGCATACGCATGACTCCGCGGAGGGCGCGCTCGGCGTCATCGTGAACCGTCCGCTCGGCCGGGTGCTGGGCCAGATCGAATCCACCGCCGAGCTCAAGCCGCTCGACGACGTCCCGTTGTTCGAAGGCGGCCCGGTCGCGACCGACCGACTCGCTTTCGGCGGCTGGTTCTTCCCGGCCCAAGGCGAGCCCGAGGTGCGCTTCGGCCTCGGGCAGGATGAGGCGGCGCAGCTGGCCAAGGACGGACGCTTCCGGCTTTCGGCCTACATCGGTTATGCGGGCTGGTCGCCTGGCCAGTTGGAGAACGAGCTCAAGATGAACGCGTGGGTCGTCTGTCCCTTCGATGCGCTCTGTCTCGATTTCGAGGGCGTCGAACTATGGAAGAAGCTGCTCGAACGCCATCGGCCGGACCTGCGGCTCGAGGCGGATTCGCCCGATAATCCAGGGCTGAACTGAACCGAGCGGCGCTGCGCGCCGCGGGGATCGGCTGGCATGGGGGAACTGCTGCGAAGCAGTGAGGTCAGCGCGCGGTCGAGAGCAGGATTTCGAGGCTCTGGGTGAGGAGTTCGCCCGGAGTGCGACCATCGGCGCCGAGCATCTTGCGTTGGATCAGGCGCGACCGTTGGCCTTGGTCGACCTCCAGGAGGCGCCAGCGGCCGGCCGGCAACTGCGGGCTTTGGGCGTCGAGGGCCGTCCAGCGGAGCGGCATGCCTTGCCAGGAGAACTCGACATACCAGCCCGCGGCGCGCGAGGCATCGCCGCGGACGAGCGCCGGGTAGCGGCTCACGAAGTCCGGCGTCTTGCCGGCGCGGACCCCGACCGTGAGGGCGGTGGGTTGGCCGCGGAGGGCGGCGAGGACGTCGACCTTCGGTTGGCCGAGGACCAGCAGAGGGTCCATGCCGATGAGGTTCTGGCCGTTGTACAGTCCGTGGAGGTTGCCGCTCTGCTTATTCTCGGCCTGGGCCGCGTACCAGAGGTTGAAGCCGGTCGAAAGGACGAGTCCTACCTCGAAGTGCAGGTGCGAGCGGTCCTTGGTGATCGGGCTGACGCCGGCGGAAGTGTGGCCCATCAGGCCGATCGGCGTGCCACGTCGGATCGGTTGGGCGGGCTTGAGCGACGGCTCGATCTTCGCGAGGTGGGCGTAGAGCGTGTAGACGGGGATCTCCGCGGCGGCATGGTAGAGCACGACGTAGCGGCCATACGGTCCGTTGACGTTGGGGTTCAGGTAGGCGACCTGGCCGTCCATCGCCGCCAGCACGAGGTCGAGCGGCTCGCCGTCGGCGTTGGTCTTAGCGGGGCGGATATCGATGCCTTCATGGAAGCGCTTGCCGTCTTCACGGACCATTCCGAACGAGCCGGACTCCGTCTTGCCCGAGACCGTCGGCTGCAGGTAGTCCTGCGGCGAACGGATCGAGGCACGATCCATCGTCGTCGGCCAGACGACATCCGTCGCGCCCAGCGAGAGCGCCGTCAGGCAGGAGAAGAGGAGGGCGAGGCTGCTCCGCAGGCTCACTTGCGTTCAGCTTCCTTGATCTTGCGGAGTTTGAGCGCCGAGATGTTCAGGCGCTTGCTGATATCCACGACCGCCTGCGTGTTCGAAAGGCCTTTCTTCTCGACGTGGAACATCAGGTTGCCGTCCACGATCTGCTGGTCGATCGGCATGATGCCGACGGCGGTATCGTTGATGACCAGGACGAAGTGACGGCCGATGGCCTCCTTGGTGTAGTTCATCACGTCGATGGCGGACTTACGGTCGAGCTGTACGAGGAGGAATTCCTGACGGAGGTCAGGGTCGCCGCTGGTGATCGCCTCGGTGTTGAGGATCTCTTCGGCGGGCACGAGCGGGCGGGTCATCACCGTGATGGCGATCTGGCTCACCGGCAGGCGGACTTCCTGCCGCATCGAGCCGCCCGAGGACGGCGAGGCTTCGATGAAGATCGAAGCGATCTCATCGGGGATATCGGTGTTCTTGCAGCCGGCGAGGAGCAGGGCGCTGAGGGCGACGGCAAGGCGGAAGGGGGTCATGGTAAGGTCAGCCGACGAGCAGGTCGAGCGAGGCTCCGACCTGCAGGATGTGGGCGGGCTGGAGGTCCAGCACCGGGACGAGGTAGGTCTGCTTGCTCGCGGCGTGGACGTAGGTCATCAGGCCTTTGTCGGCGACGCCGACCTGCTTGATGATGCGCTTGCGCTCGAGGAGCATGGCGAGGATGTGCTTCAGCACGCCCTTGTCGCCGGACGGATCGGATTCGTCTTCGTAAAGGGAAAGGAAGAACTCTTCGCGGGAGGCGAGGAGTTGCGCGCGATGGGCCTGTTCTTCTTCGCCGCGTTCCTTGACCTCGCGGGTCCAGCGACCGAGGAGGATGCCGTCCGGCTTGAAGGAGGTCGCCTGGTCGCGGAGCACGTCGCAGCGCTCGATGTTGCCGCCGACGGGCTTGTAGACGACGCACGTCACGAGGTCGCCGACGTGGAGTTCCTTGCCGGAAGCGGCGCAGATGCGCGCGATAGGTTTGACCTG
>RFRI01000169.1 GCA_009924535.1 Verrucomicrobiota bacterium | reverse complement strand
CGTCGGACGAGGCGAGGAAAGGCGTCGGCACCGCGAGGATGAAGATGTCCGCCGGCGCCGGCTTGATCGCGGCCTTGAGATTACCGGACTGGACCGCGGCGCGGACGAGGACGTCGAGGTCGGGCTCCTGGATATGAATCCGGCCGCTATTGATCGTTTCGACCACCGACGCGGAGACGTCAACGCCGAGGACCTGGCGTCCCTTCGTCGCGAAGATGGACGCGGTCGGGAGGCCGATGTAGCCGAGACCGAGGACGCAGAGGGAAGGCATTTTATTTAGGGGGCAAGCTGGCACGTGGGCACGGGGACAAGGAGAGGGGCTTAGTCGAGAGGCAGTGCAAAGGTGCAAATCGGAGCGGAGCTCCTGTGCAAAAGTGCAAAGGTGAAACCAACTTCAGGTGACGGGTGACGGGCACGGGCGTCGGCGACTCAGGTATCAGCATCTCGGCCATCAGCCGCGGGAACCTGGAGCCGGCCGCCGAAGCCCGAATGGCTGATGCCCTGGTGGCCGTCACCTGTCATCCGAACGAGTATTGGCTTTTGTTACGTTCCCAGCCGCCAACCGCTAACCGCTAACACCTTACATTTGCACCTTTGCACAGGCCGTAGGCCGATTTGCACTTTTGCGCTTCAGCGCGCCTTCATTCCCTGCATCCGGATGCTCCAGCGAGAGACTTCTTCGAGCTCGTCGAGCGGAATCATGGAGGTGCCAGCAAGGAAAGCGGTGAGCGCTTCGGGGTGGCCTTTGCCGCGGGCGGGACCGCCGAGCCAGGCAGGCAACGCGGAAGCTCCGGGGAGGTCGTGCGCATGGAGGGATTTCCAGTTATCGATCTCCGCGGACCAGCCTTCGCCGGAGACGGCGATACGTTCCTTGGGCAGGTGCGCCGGGAGGTCGGTGCGGTAGTTGAGCTTGGCGACGTCGCCGTTGGCGAAGTTCAGCTCGAAGCAACCGCCATCTTGTCCGTCGCCATCGCGCGATAAGGCACGGGCCGAGACGATGGCGCTGCTGGAAAGAAAACGGAGCAGGTCCACGAAGTGGCAGGCCTCGCCGACGATGCGTCCCCCGCCCTGCTGAGGATCGAGCGTCCAATGCCCGGAAGGCAGACGCCCGGCGTTGACGTCGACCGTGAAACGCCGCGGGCCCGACTTCGGGGCAAGCGCCGCACGGAGGCGGAGGGCGAGCGGCGCGAAGCGACGATTGAAGCCGACAGCGAGAAGGCCGGAAGACGAACGCGCGACGGCCATCGTGGCGTCGAGATCGGCCTCGGACATCGCGAGAGGTTTCTCAACCCAGACGTTCTTGCCGGCCCGAAGCGCGGTACGGGCAAGTTCACCGTGTTCATCATGACGGGTCGCGATGAAGACCGTCTCGATACCCGCGTGGTCGAGGAGCGCGGACGTATCCGTCGTTGCCGTCGCGGCGGAGCCGGCGAGCAGCTGAGCGGAAAGCCCGTTGGCGGAAGCGAAGGCGGAGGGCGACGCGCCTTGGCGACGCAACTCCGGCACGAGGACACGGGAAGCAAAGTTGCCGCAACCGATGACGCCGATACCGCCGGCGGTGCGGCTGTCCCAATCCGCACCAGGCAGCGTCCGGGCAAGCGACTCGTTCGGGACCGCATATTCGATGAGCAAGCCGTAAGCGCCCGGGCGACGGAGGTCGTCGTAGATCTGCGGCGCGGCGGAGAACGGGTGGTGCGAAGTGAGCAATGGGGCGACGTCGAGCGCGCCTGACGCCATCAGCGCGAGGACTTCGTCGAAGTTAGCGCGGGCCGAAGAAAGATCGGCCGGATCGGCGGAGCCGTAGGATCGCGAGACCTGGAAGGTCACCTCGTTCTCGTAGAAGTCGGCGCGATTGAGCGCGAGGCCCGTGACGCCCACGAGGACCACGCGGCCGCGGCGGCGACAAAGGCGGGCGGCCTGATTCACCGGCTCGTCAGAAGACGTGCTGGCCGTGATGAGCACGCCGGCAACGCCGCCCGGCACAAGAGAGGCGATCGAAGCGCCTGGAGACGGAACGACGGCACCCGCCTGTTTCGCGTCAGCGAGCTTGGCTTCGTCGGGGTCGACGCCGATGACCGTGACGCCGCGGGCGCGGAGCAGACGGACGGCGAGCTGGCCGATCAGGCCCAGTCCCATGACGACGACCGTGTCGCCGGGGCGTGCGTCGATATGCCGGAGTCCTTGCAGCGCGACGGCCGCGAGCGGCGTGAAGGCCGCGTGGTCGTCGGAGACCGCCTCAGGGATGCGGGCGGCGAAGGCCGGATCGGCCGAGACCACTTCGGCGTGGGGAGAATTGGAGACCACCCGGTCGCCGGCGGCGAAGCCGGAGACGTCGCCCGCCGCGAGCACCTGGCCGACGTGGCAATAGCCAAGCGGGATCGGCTGGGCGAGCTTGCTGCGAACGGCGGCGACCGTGGCCAAGAGCCCTTCGGAGCGGACCTTCGCGAGCAGCGCGCGGAATTTTTCCGGCTGCTGGCGGGCCTTGCTCAACCAGCTGCCGCGACCGAACTCGACCAGCATCCGCTCCGTACCGAGCGAGACCAGCGAGCGCGTCGCGCGCACGAGCAGGCGGCCGCGGCGCGGACCCGGGGCGGGGACGGCGAGAAGGTCGGTGCGACCCGAGCCCAGATGTTGGACGATCTGTCGCAAGGTCAGGAGGGAGGACGCTCCGTCTCCGCCGACGATTGGTCGGTGAGGCAGGCCATCGCCGCGGCGATGAAGGCCGCCGAACCCATCAGCGGCGTGAACCAGAACAGGAGATCGACCGACGCGTGCAACATCATCAGGAGGAGCGCGAGCGCGAGCGGCACGGTCTCCGGATGGCCTCCATGGAAGGCGCGGATGAGGCGGCGGCCGAGCCAGAGGAGTCCGGCGAAAACCGGGAGCAAGCCGAACACACCCCAATCGGCGAGCATCTCGAGCCAATCGTTATGGGCATGAATCACGCGGATGTAGAGCTTGCCGTCACGCTGGAGCTCTTTCTGCTGCGCCTGATAGGGCGGGGAGACCCAGCGATAGGAACCCGCGCCGAAGCCGACCCACGCGCGACCCGTCCAACCGCCGTCGCTGATCAGCGACCAGGTCGCCCGACGGAGCGGGGCGCGGTCATCGATGCCAGCCTTCTGATAGGTTTCCGCCTTCATCTTGAAGCGTTCGACAATCGGCTTCAGGTCGACGGTAAAAAGAATCGCGGCGGCGGAGAGCAGCATGGCCGCCCCTGTGACGAGGATGATGCGCTTGCGCGAACCGCGGGAGCCCGGGAAGCCGAAATAATAGGCCAGCGGGAGCGAGACGACGAAGAGCGCGAGCACGACCCCGACGCCGCCGGTGCTACCGGTGAGCGTGACGAGCAAGGCCAACGCGAAGGCCAGGAACGCGGCGACAAGGTGAGGGCCGCCTTTCAGCGCGTTCTCGCCGGCGCGGCGGATATGCCAGAACGTGAGAGCCAGCGCGATGGCCGCATGCAGGTACAGGTAGACCCCCGCATGCGTGCGGCTCAGAAACGTCCCGAAGATATAAGAATGATAGGGCACCGGGTAGCCCAAGATGGGGCCGTCGGATAACTGATTCAGGAAGCCAAAAGTACCGACGGCGCAGGCCATCAAGATGGTGATCCAGCCGAGCAGGACATAACCGCGGCGACGACGCAGGCCGACCTGCAGCGAGCAGAACAGGAGCCACGGAGCAGCGAGGACCATCATCTGCCGCCAGGCGTTCATCGGCGGTTGCGACGTATCGGCGGCGGAGAACGGCGCGTTCAGTCCGGACGGCAGCCAATGCAGATAAGGCTGCGGGCGGATGTCGAACTTACCCACGTCGATTCCCGGCAACCCTTGCTTGGCCCAGAACGCCTCGCGGTCGACGACGATACCCCAGGCGTTGAAATCCTGGACGGCGAAGTAGGTGAACAGCGCGACGCCGGCCCAGAACGGCACCGAGCGGAAGAGCTCGCGGCGGAGCTCGCCGGCCGGACGAGAGGTCAGGTCGCGCGACAAGAGGAAAGCGGCGACGGACGAACCGAGGAAAGCGGCGACCGGGAAGCAGACGTAGTCGAGCCAGCGATAGCTCAAAGGCGCCGCGCCTTCGACGGAAGCGCCGAACAGCGCGAGCAAAAGCCCGAGGAACCAGACGACCATCGCCTGACGTTGCGCGCGGGCTTCGGCGAAGACCGCCACGAAGGCGGCGACGGCGAGGCCGAGCGCGGCGGCGA
>RFRI01000168.1 GCA_009924535.1 Verrucomicrobiota bacterium | reverse complement strand
GAAAGCCACCCCCTCCGCCGAAGCCACCAAGGAACGCCTGCTTCGCCGCGTCTCGCTCGACCTGACCGGACTTCCGCCCACACCTGAGGAAACCGCCGCCTTCTTGGCCGACAGCTCCGCCGAAGCCTACGAGAAACAGGTCGACCGTCTCCTGGCCTCCCCTCGCTTCGGCGAACGCATGGCGGTCTGGTGGCTCGATGTCGCGCGTTTCGCCGACACGGTCGGTTTCCACGGCGACCAGAATCAGCGCATCTTCCCTTACCGCGACTACGTCATCAACGCCTTCAACTCCAATAAGCCCTTCGACGTCTTCACCCGGGAGCAGCTCGCCGGAGACCTCTTGCCGAATCCGACCGAGGAACAGCTCGTCGCCAGCGGCTACAACCGCCTCAACATGATGACCCGCGAAGGCGGCGCTCAGGCGAAGGAATATCTCGCCAAATATGGCGCCGAGCGCGTGCGCTCCGTCTCCAACGCCTGGCTAGGCAGCACCTTTGGCTGCGCGGAGTGCCACGACCATAAGTTTGATCCGATCAAATCGGCGGATTTCTATTCCCTTCAGGCTTTCTTCGCCGACGTGAAGCAGTGGGGTGTCTACGCGGATTACGCCTACACGCCGGAACCGGAACTGAAGGGTGTCGGCAACGACCACCCGTTCTTCCCCGAGGTCCGGTCCAAGAACGCCTACCGCACCAAGAAGGACGCCGAGTACCGCGCCGAGCTCGCCTCTTTCTATGCCAAGTCGCTGGCCGCCACGAAGAACCTGAATGATTTCGCCGCCTGGCAGAAAGACATCGCCACCTTCCTCGCGGATCGTCCGACCGGCCTGATCTCACCGGAAGGCACTTATTTCCTGAAGGCGGCGCCCGCGGCGGCGCCGGCCAAGATGGCCGCCAAGACGCCGGCGAAGAATACCGACGCCAAGGCCGCCAAGAAGCCGGCCGCGCCGTCTCCCGTCGCCTTCGCCGCCGACGCCTCCATCAAGATGCCTCGAGGCGTCGCCAAAGGCGAAGACTTCGCGCTGACGTTCGCCCCTGTAGCGTCACCCGTCGCGTCGGTCCGCATCGACATCCCCAAAGGAGCCATCCCTGCCGGCTCCGCCGCCAGCATCACCGCGCGTTTCGGTATCGTCGACGCCAAGGGCAAGGAGCGTGCCGTCGCCTTCCACCTGGCCGACGCCTCCCACCGTGAACCACGCTACAGCGGCGGCGTCGAAGCGACCGATATCAACAAGGGCTGGTCCTTGAAGATGCCCGACGCCGACGTCCACGCCGTCTGGCTCCTCGACCTGCCCGCGATCACCAAGGCGGACGAGAAGTTCGTCATCCATTTCGAGAGCAACGCCGCCCTGACGTTCCGGGCCTCCCTTTCTCCGCTCGCGCACGACGATCCGCTCAAGGTCACCGCGCCTGAGACGCTGCTCGCGGCGAAGGACGCCCGCCCTTCTCCGGCGAACTTCGGCCTCTTCCTCCACTCACGCGGCGGCGATCGCGCCCTCGTCGAACAGAGCCGGATGCTGATCGCCGCGATCCGCAGCCAGACCGACGGCTATGCGTGGTCGATGGTGACCCAAGCCGCCAAGCCTCTGACGGTCCGTATCCTCCCTCGCGGCAACTTCCTCGACGAGACCGGACCGGTCGTCCTCCCCACGACGCCTTCGTTCTTGCCGGGTCTGCGTACCAGCACCGAACAGAAGCGCCTGACCCGCCTCGACCTCGCGGACTGGATCACTTCCAAGGATAACCCGATCACCGCCCGCACGGTCATGAACCGTCTCTGGCAGATCTTCCATGGCACGGGTCTCAGCGCCGGTCTCGACGACCTGGGCTCGCAAGGCGAGCTGCCTTCGCACCCTGAGCTGCTCGAATGGCTGGCGCTCGAGTTCCGCGACAAAGGCTGGGACGTGAAGAAGATGGTCCGCCTGATGGTCACCAGCCGCACCTACCGCCAAAGCAGCAGCCTCCGCCCCGACCTCAAGGAGACCGACCCCAACAACCGCCTGCTCGCCTCGCAGAACCCACGACGCCTCGACGCCGAATTCGTGCGCGACAACGCCCTCTTCGTCGCCGGGCTCCTCAACGTCGCGGACGTCGGCGGCCCCAGCGTCAAGCCCTACCAACCGGACGGCTATCTGCTCAACGACCCGACGTTCGTGGAAGCCGCCCGCGCCATGGCCGCGCGTCTCCTCGCCCTGCCCTCGGGCGAACGCCTCGGCCAAGGCTTCCGTCTGGCGATGGGCCGCGACATCAAGTCGGCCGAGCGCGCTCCGCTGGAGAAGCTGATCGCCGATCAGACCACGTATTATAAATCCAACCCCGCCGAAGCCGCCAAGCTGCTCAAGGTCGGCTTCAGCCAGCCGTCCGCCGGCGATCCCGCCGAACTCGCGGCGTGGACCCAGGCCTGCCGCGTCCTCCTCAATTCCCACGAAGCGATCACCCGCTACTAAGATCATGCGCCCTTACGACCCCGTCGCCCACGCCCTGTCGATCAACCGACGGAGCTTCCTCACGAAGAGCGCCTACGGCCTCGGCAGCGCCGCCTTCGCGATGCTCGCCGCCAAGCACGGCCTCGGCGGACTCCAGGCCGCCCAGTTCTCCAAAGGCGTGCTCCAGGAGCCGAACCTGCCCGTAAAGGCCAAACGCGTGATCTTCCTCTGCATGGCGGGCGGCCCTCCCCACCTCGAACTCTTCGACAACAAGCCCGTGCTGAAGAGCCTGCACGGCCAGCCGTTCCCCGAGTCCTTCACGAAGGGCAAGCAGATCGCCCAGCTCCAGAACACCGTGCTCAAGGCCCGCGGCGGTTCCTTCGATTTCAAGAAGTGGGGCAAGTCGGGCATGGAACTCACGGATATCTTCCCGCACATCGGCTCGGTCGCCGACGACCTCTGCGTCGTCCGCTCGCTGAAGACCGAACAGATCAACCACGACACGGCCCACGCGTTCTTCAACACGGGCTCGATCATCAAAGGCCGCCCGAGCATGGGATCGTGGCTCCTCTACGGACTTGGTTCCGAGACCGAGAACCTCCCCGGCTACATCGTGCTGACCTCCGCGGGTCGGACTGGATTGCAGCCGATTTCCTCTCGCCAATGGTCGAGCGGCGTCCTACCCAGCAAGTTCCAAGGCATCCAGTTCCAATCCAAAGGTGAAGCCGTTCACTACATCGGGAACCCCGACGGAGTATGCCAAAGCACCCAGCGTCAGGTTATCGACGAAATCCGCCGACTCAACGGCCAGCTGGCCGACGAGACGGTCGACCCCGAGATCGCCACGCGCGTCGCCCAGTACGAGATGGCTTTCAAGATGCAGTCGAGCGTCCCCGAACTGCTCGACTTCAAGAGCGAGTCCGCGAAGACGCTCGAGAATTACGGCATCAAGGAAGTCGGCGACGGCTCCTTCGCCTCCAACTGCCTCATGGCCCGCCGCCTCGCCGAACGCGGCGTGCGCATGATCCAGCTCTACCACCGCGCCTGGGACCTTCACGGCAACCTCGACAACGGCATGAAGATGGGCGCCGAAGACGTCGACAAGGCCACCGGGGCGCTGATCCGCGACCTGAAGGAACGCGGCATGCTCGACGACACGCTCATCCTCTGGGGCGGAGAATTCGGACGCACCCCCATGGGCCAAGGCACGGGGCGCGACCACCATATCGCGGGCTACTCGGTCTTCCTCGCCGGCGGCGGCGTCAAGGCCGGCACGACTTACGGCGCCACCGACGAACTCGGCTACAACGCCGTCGAGAACGTCGTCGATGTCCATGACCTGCACGCCACGATGCTCGCCCTGATGGGCATCGATCACCATCGCCTGAACGTAAAATACCAGGGCCTCGACGTCCGCCTCACGGGCATCGCGGGCAAGGTGGTGAAGGGCATCATGGCCTGAGCGGTAAACGACACTTAAACGCCGTTAAAATTCGGCGTTTAGACTTCAATGGGCGGGACGAAATCATAAGGTCACCGCATGCCCCTCCATCGCCTCACCCTTACGGCCGCCTTGCTGGCGTCCGCCTTCGTCAACGCCTTCGCCGCCGACGCCGTCACGCCGACCGCCAAGACCGAACTCTTCAACGGCAAGGATACCGCCGGTTGGGTCGTCTTCCCGGAAGAAACCTCCAAGGAAACCTGGTCCATCAAGGACGGCCTCCTCGTCTGCGTCGGTAAGCCCAACGGCTTCCTGCGCACGGAGAAGAGCTACAAGCAGTATCGC
>RFRI01000167.1 GCA_009924535.1 Verrucomicrobiota bacterium | reverse complement strand
GGACCAGCCGGGCTTCCGCCGCTTCGCCGTCGGCGCGGGCCTGCGTGATTCGACCCGTATCGCCGCCGGGGAAGAAAACCTCTGGGTGGGCATCATGCTCGCCAACGCCCGCCACACCGCCGCCGGCCTGCTCGCCGTCGAACGTCGCGCCGCCGAACTTCGCGCCGCCATCGAAGCGAACGACATCCCCACCCTTCGCCGCCTGCTCGCCGAAGCCCGCATCGCCCGCCAGAACCTCGACCGGTCCGAATGAGCCCGACCCTCGTCATCCGCCCTTTCCAGACACCCGCCCGCGGGGTCGCCCAAGTCCCGGGATCGAAGAGCATCACCAACCGCGCCCTGATCTTGGCGGCGCTCGCGGACGGCGTGACGCTCTTCACCGGCGCGCTCTTCAGCCGTGACACGCGCATCCTCATCGCGGCGTTGCAGTCGCTCGGCTTCGAAGTCTCCGCGGACGAGTCCGCCTGCACGATCCGCATCACCGGCCTCGGGGGTCGTATCCCGAACGCCCGCGCCAAGATCCATGTCGGCAACGCCGGCACCGCCGCGCGCTTCCTCACCGCCTTCCTGGCGCTCGCTCCCGAAGGTCGCTATGAGCTGGATGGCGACGAAGCCATGCGCGCCCGCCCGATGCGCGGCCTGCTCGACGCGCTGACCGCCGGCGGCTGCCGCGCGCTCCAGCCCGATGGTTCGCCCGCGTGCGGCTTCCCCTTCACGCTGCATACGACGGGAAAGCTGGGGCGGCTCGAAGTCGACGCCTCGGCCTCATCGCAGCTGCTCTCCGCCTTGCTGATGGTGATTCCGCTTTCGGCCGGCGCTTCCGTCAGCATGAAAGGCTCCACGGTCTCCGAGCCCTTCGTCGAGATGACGGCACGCATGTGCGGCCAATTCGGACGTCCGCTGGAACGCCTCGCCGATGGCTGCTGGACGTGCGCGTCGCCCGGCGCCTATGTCGCGCAAACGACGTATGCGATCGAGCCCGACGCCACCGCCGCCAGCTACTTCATCGCCCTGCCCGCCGTGACCGGCAGCCGCGCTTCCGTCCGGATCGAAGGTTATGCCGATGGCGGCCTCCAGGGGGACACCGCCTTCGCCAAGGTCGCCGCCGCCTGCGGCGCCACGCTCAAGCCGGCGAACGGCACGCTCGTCACCGAATCCTGGTCCGGGATCCTCGGTGGTGATTTCGATTTCAACGCCTTTTCCGATACGTTCCTCACGCTGGCGACGATCGCCACGCTGGCCGCCGGCCCTGTCAAGATCCGGGGCATCGCTCATACGCGCAAGCAGGAGACCGACCGCGTGCTTGCGATGGCGACGGAGCTCGAGCGGTTAGGCATCAAAGTGGCGCCGTCCGCCGCCGAACTCCGCGCCGACGAGACGCTTTCCTCCCTGACGATCTTCCCAGGCAAGGCCGCGCTCCGCCAGGCGGCCGCCGACGGGCCGATCGCCATCCGCACCTATGAGGACCATCGCATGGCGATGAGCTTCGGCATCCTCGGCAGCTTCGACCTCTTCGGCGACGGCCGCCCGTGGATCGCCATCGAAGACCCGGCCTGCACGGGCAAGACCTTCCCTCATTTCTTCCAGGCGCTCGAAGCCCTTCGCACCAACTTCGTCCGCGTCTCCGTCGACGGCGGCGCCGCGTCCGGAAAATCCAGCACCAGCCGACGCCTCGCGCAACTGCATGGCCTGCTGCACGTCGATACCGGGGCGCATTATCGCAGCCTCACACGCGCCTTGCTGCTGGCCGGCGCCACCGCCGACGATCCGGCTTCGGTGAAGGCCGGGCTCGGCAAGCTGCGGATCGGCTCGCGTGTCATCGCCCGCCAAGGCGCCCGGAGCTCCGCGCTCACCCTTGACGGGGTTTTGCCCGATGATGCCGACCTGCGTACGCCCGAGGTCAACGCCGCCGTCTCGAAGATCGCCGCCCTGCCCTCCGTCCGCACGTACCTCCTGGAATACCAACGCGCGCAGGTGAAGTTGGCGAGCGACCAAGGTTTCGCCGGCGTGGTCATGGAAGGACGCGATATCGGTTCCGTCGTGCTGCCCGATGCCGAAGTCCGGATCTTCCTCGAGGCCGACCCGGACGCGCGCGCCCAGCGCCGCGCCGCGGAAGGCCAGTCCGACCAGGTGACCCAGCGGGACCGTCTCGACGCCACGCGTAAGACCGCTCCGCTCATCTGCCCGCAGGGAGCCCACCGCCTCGACAACACGCATAAGACCCTTCAAGAGGTCGTGTCTGAGATCAGCGATCTCATCAAGATCGCCGCCCTGCCCCGATGATCCTCGATTCGAAGAACCTGATCTACAAGGCCGTCTATCACGGCGCGCGATCGTTCATCGAAGTCTTTTCCACCCTGGAGGTCGAAGGCTGGGAAAACGTGCCGGCCGGGGCCTGCCTCTTCGCGTCGAACCATCAGAGCATGATCGACCCGCCCCTGATCGGCTCGAGCCTCCCGCGCGAGATCTCGTTCATCGCCCGCCGCTCGCTCTTCGATAACCCGATCTTCGGCTTCGTGATCCAGGCCTGCCATTCCATCCCGGTCGACCGGGGGGAAGCCGATATCGGCGCCATCCGCTCCGCCTTGGCGGCGCTGAAGGCAGGCGAAGGCCTGCTGATCTTCCCGGAGGGGACCCGGAGCCATGACGGGGTCATCGCCTCGCCTAAGGCCGGCGCGGGCCTCCTGGCGTGCCGCTCCGGCGTGCCGGTCGTGCCCATCCATATCCGCGGCGCACGTGACTTGCTTCCGCGTGGCGCGAACTTCCCGCTCGGCTCGGCCCGCATCCGCGTCCGTTTCGGTAAAGCGATGCTGCCGGCGGAATACGATCCGGGCACGGATCATGCCGACCGTTCGATCGAGGCTTCGCGCCGGATCCTGGAACGTATCAAATCGCTCCCGGACTGCGACGACCTCGGACTCTGAGCCGACGGCGGCTTAGGAGATGCGCTGCGGCATCACGACGCAGAGGAAATCGTCCTTGAGACCGCGGATGACGCCCGGGGACATCTCGTCCTTGAATTCGAAATCGATCTCGTCTTCGGTCAGCGCCTTGAGCGGGTCCGTGATGTACTGCGGGTTGAAGGCGATGTTCACATCCGGTCCTTCGTACTTCACGGCGATGGGCTCATGAGCGTCGCCGCTTTCGGATTTCGTAGTTGCCTTCGACGACCTTGGAGACCAGCTGGATGCGGTCCACGAGGCCTTCCTCGTTCTTCGGGATGTCGATGGTGAAGCCCACCTGGCGTTCGTTGTGCGAGACGTGGGCTTCGCCGCCGGACTTGAGCAGACGCATCAGTTCGATGATGGTGCGGGCAGGCAGGATGAGCGCGAGGGTCTTGTCGGTGCCGGCGATCTTACGTTCGCATTTAGCGAGACGTCGGCCATCGGTGGCGACGACGGTGAGCTTGCCTTCGGAGAATTCGAAGAACACGCCGTTGAGGATGTAGCGGTTCTCGTCGGAAGACTGCGCGTAGCTCACCTTGCGGAGCATGTCACCCAGGTCATCCTGGTTGATCGAGATGGTCGGTTGTCCGGCGAAATTGGAGATCGGCGGGAATTGATCGGCCGGGAGGCCCGCGATCTGGAACACGGAGCTGCCGGAGGTGATCTTCACGCGGTCCTTGCCGGTGAGTTCGACGATGGTGTCGCTGCTCGAAAGGGCGCGGATGATCGGGACGAGTTTCTTGACCGGGAGCGTGATTCGGCCGGGGGAGGAAACGGAAGCCTTGATGCGACAGCAGATGCCGAGATCGAGGTTGGTCGTGGTCAGGGTGATGGTATCGCCTTCGGCTTCGATGAGCACGTTCTGCAGGATCGGCATCGTGGCACGGTTACCGACGACGTTGGTCACGCTCGAGAGGCCGTTGAAAAAGTGATTCCGGTTAACCTTGAACTTCATGATGACCGTAGAATTGAGGACTGGCAGGGGGTGAGGCAACCCCTCATTGCCCACATACCGGGACTCCCTGTATCTAGTTACTCTTCATTTATAAATACCAGTAGCATCAGTAGGTGTCGGAATCCCGTGTACAGTTCCGCAAGCCGCTGATGAGCGGACTTATCCGCGGCCGAGGGCGCTGTGTGTCCGGGGTGAATAAGTCTCCGGTTGTTCACAGGAGGTCAGAACGACCATTCCTTCACCGCCTATTCACACCTTGGACACCGGCTCATCATCGTCGTCCGGCGCGGGGTCCATTTCGCTCTTCTTCAGAAGGAAGACGTGGCGGAAGATACT
>RFRI01000166.1 GCA_009924535.1 Verrucomicrobiota bacterium | reverse complement strand
CATCCTTGGTCGGCCGCGGCCAAGCAGGGATGCTTGGCCCTACCTCGATGCAAAGCTCAAGGGGAAACCGGAGACCGGAAAGTGAGTTGGGCTGCCTCGGGTAGGGCGGCGATTGCCATCGCCGCCGTTCGCAGCCGGAGAGGGAAAGTCCTCGGGGCTTAGCTAAGCACATTAACCTCCCATATCCGTCCGCGAACGGACGCGACGCCGTCGCGCCCCACCCTATCGCCTTCGGGTTCGCTTCGCCTCCGTCTGGTTCTGCCCGCTTGCGCTTCCGGAAGGCTCATCTATGAAGAAGGTACCCCGATGAGCCTCCATGATGCCCGACAAAAACTCCGCAGCGAATTGGAGGCCCCGGCGCCGTTGCGGGCTTTCGGCACGGGCTGGATTAGCGGCGTCGCCGGTCTCGCTTTCAGCCTGATCGGACTGGCCTTGGTCATCTCGATGCGGGCTCCGGGCCAGTTCGCGATGCCGGAGCTGACGGCCCTGCATACGAACCACTGGTTCAAGCTAGGGATCCTCGTCATTCTCCTCCTAGGCTTCGCCGCTTCGGTGCTGAGCCTCGCGCTTCGTCCGTCGAAACTGCTCGGCACACTGGGCTGCGCGGCCGCCTTGCTGGCCACCTTGCTGGGCGGAACCAACTCCGCCGCCCTGACGCCCGATCCGACGCCGCTGTTCCTCGGCCTCGACTGGTTCGCCCTCAACGTTCTCTTCACCGGCATTATCTTCATTCCCCTCGAGCGCATCAGCCCCCTCCGCGCGGAGCAGCCGCTTTTCCGTGATGAATGGCGCGAGGATATTTTCTACTACCTGATCAGCAGCTTCATGGTGCAGGTGCTCGCCTTCGTCAGCTTCGCCCCGGCGAAGTGGGTGGCGGCCGCTTCGGTGCTGGCTTCCTTGCAGCAGTGGGTGGCGGGCCTGCCTTTCCTGGTTCAGTTGGTTGCGATCATGTTCCTGACGGACTTCGTCCAGTACTGGGTGCACCGCGCTTTCCATCGAGTACCCTGGCTCTGGAACTTCCATGCCGTCCATCATTCGGCTCAGAGCATGGATTGGATGGCCGGAGCGCGCATGCACTTCCTCGAGATTCTCATCCTCCGCACGCTGACGGTCATCCCGATGTTCGCCCTCGGGTTCTCCTCCGCCGTGGTGAACGCCTACATCCTGGTGGTGTATCTCTACTCGACCTTCATCCATGCGAACTTGAGCTGGCGTCTGCCGGTGATCGACCAGCTGCTGGTGACGCCTCGTTTCCACCATTGGCATCACGGCATCGAGAAGGAGGCCATCGACGTGAACTTCGCGATCCACTTCCCGCTCTTCGATCGCCTCTTCGGTACCTATCATTTGCCCAAGGAGCAGTGGCCTTCGGGCTACGGTATCGAAGGCCATCCGGTCCCCAAGGGCTACTGGGCGCAGCTGCTCTACCCATTCCGCCGGAAGTAAGCGCGGCGTGATGCGCCGCGAGGGTCACGTGGGCAAGGGGACACGGCGACACGGGGAAAAGAGGGGAACCGGAGACCGGAAAGTTAGCTGGGTTGTCTCGGGTAGGGCGGCGATTGCCATCGCCGCCGTTCGCAGCCGGAGCCATCGAGTCGACGGGTCTTAGCCTGATGCGGGCAATACCTGTGTTCGCTCGCGAACGGACGCGAAGCCGTCACGCCCCTACCTCCGGCCTCGCCTCCGGCCCTCGGGCCCTCTAATCCTCGGGCCCTCGAAACATGCGCTCCCTCCTCGCCCTTCTGTTCGCCGCATCGCTTTTCGCCGCCGATCGTCCGGCGGTCGACCACGCCGCCTACACGGCCGCGCTGAAGGATTTCCGCAAGGGCGCCGCGAAGTCCATCGATGCGCTGAAGAAGGCCGATGCTCCGGCTGCGGTCCGCCTCGCCGCGGTCGACGACGTGCGTGAGCGCCTGGTCGATGAGCCGACTTCGCCGCTCACCGCCGAAGTCGCCGGCCTGCTTGGCTCGATCGATGTCGAGACCGCGAAACTCCTGCTCTCCGCGCTCGCCGAAGCCAAGGCCTCCGGTGCCACCGCCCAGGTCGCCGCGCTCGCCGCCAAGGCCGATTCGCCCCTCCGTGTGCCCGCCGCGCTCGCGCTCGCCGAAGTCGGTGGCGCCAAGGCCGTGCCGGTGCTCGCTTCCCTCGCCAAGGACGAAGCCCTCGCCGAGAGCATCCAGGATGCGCTCGTGAAGGTCGCCGGCCCCGGCGTGACGGACGCCTTCGTCGCCGGTATCAGCGACACCAAGGCCGATGTCTCCGCGCGCAATGCCCTCATCAAGGCGGCGGTCGGTCGTAACCTCCGCTCCGTCGCCGGCGCCTTGTGCGTCGCGATCAAGGAAGAGCCCATGCGCCTCGAATGCCAGAAGGCCTTGCTCAAGCTCGCTCAGCCGTCCGATCTCGCCGCGCTTCGTGACGCCGAGAAGTCCGTGACGAACGAGACGACCAAGGGCGCCCTTGGCCGCCTGATCAAGAAGCTCGAAGCGGCGAAGTAAGCGCACGCGATGTCCGACGCAGCCGGCATCAAGGTGGTGCTTGTCCATGGGTTCCTGGACACGGGTTGGGTGTTCCGTCGGATGAAGCTTCGCCTCGAGCGCCAAGGCGCGGTCTGCCTGGTGCCGCGGCTGAGGCCGAACGACGGACGCGGCGGACTCGTGGCTTTGGCAGAAAACCTGAAGCGGGATATCGACACGGCCTTCGGTCCTTCGGCGAAGATCCGGATCGTGGCCTTCAGCATGGGCGGTTTGGTCTCGCGGCACTACCTTCAGGTCCTCGGCGGCGCCGGGCGCTGCGAGAAGCTCTTCACGATCTCTTCGCCCCATCATGGTACCGCCACGGCGCGGATGTATCCCAGCAAGGGCGCCCGGGATATGCGTCCCGGTAGCATCTTTCTCCGACGGCTGCATGCGACCGAGGAGACGTTACGCGAAGTCCAGCTCGTCTCCTATCACACGCCGATGGACCTCATGATCCTGCCGGCGACCAGCTCGGTCTGGCCGCGCGCCTTGAACCTGGACTTCCCGGTGCTGCTGCATCCGTTGATGCTTTCCGATGAAGACGTCCTCAGCGACGTCGAGCGTCGCGTGATGAGGTAGGGCCAAGCATCCCTGCTTGGCTGCGGCCGACCAAGGATGGTCGGCCCTACCCGTAACAGGTGATAGCGGTTAGCGGTTGGCGGTTGGGAAATGAATCACCCCGTACCTGCACCTGAACCTGAGCACCTTAACCCGCACCCGATGGCCGAGACCTGGGACCTGAGAGTGCCTCCGGCCACCCGAAACGGCTCAAGCCCCTATACTCGATACTCCATACTCGATACTCTGATTGCACCTTTACACAGGCCGTAGGCCGATTTGCACGTTTGCACTTAGGACAGCACGTGGTGCTGTCCCTACCTCCTGCTTCGCAGCAGTTCACCGTGCCAGCATGTCCCCGCGCGGCCCCGCCGCGCCGCTTACTTCTTCAGCGCCCAGAGCAGGCCGCCGTTGAGGTGCTGGATGAAGTCGGGCTCGGAGAAGGATTCCTTGGTGTGGCCGAGCGCGGTGTAGAACATGCGGCCTTTGCCGACGTCCTTGCACCAGGTCATCGGGTGATGGTCGCCCATCTCCTTGCCCTTCTGCGGGGCGTAGGATTTCTCGTCGATCTCGAGGAGGACCTTGTTGTCGGCGGCGAGATTCTTGAAGGCGTACCACTCGTCCTTGCGCTTCCATTCGGCGCCGAGGTGCTTGTTCGCCGGATGGTCCTTATCGAGCGGACGCAGGATCGCGACCTGCTGGGCCGGATGGCCGTTGAAGAGGCCGCCGATCATATTGGCGAACCACGGCCAGTACTTGTCGGCCGCGCCGGCATCGGAGGCCGCATGCACGCCCACGAACGCGCCCCCGTTCTCGAGCCAGGCCTGGAAGGCGGCGCGACGGGCCACGGCGGCCTTCTCGGAGGCGGCCTTGGCTTCCTTGGAAGCATCCTTCGCGACGACGTCGCCCATGACGTCACCCGTGGTGCTCATGAAGGCGACAGCGCGATACTTGGCCAAATTCTCGGCGGTGAAGACGGCGGCGTCTTCGGTGATGTCGACTTCGAGGCCGGCGGCTTTGAACTGCTTCGCGAGCAGTTCGTTGCCGAGCGGGATCGAGTCCTTGTGGCGGAAGCCGGCGGTCTTCGAGAAGACCAGGGCGCGGTTAGGTTCGGCGGCGAGGGCCGCCACCGAGACGAGCAGGAGGGCGAGGAGGGAGCGCATGTTT
>RFRI01000165.1 GCA_009924535.1 Verrucomicrobiota bacterium | reverse complement strand
CATGGCGGCTCGTCGCGGCAAGGCCGTCTGGTGCGAAAAGCCCCTGACGCGCACCATCGGCGAAGGCATCGCCTTGAGCCGCGTGGTGCAGCAGACCGGCGTGCCTTTCCGCGTGAACACCTGGTTCCGTTTGAACCGTACGAACTATTACGGCGTCGGTCCCGCCCGCGAGATCAAGCGCGTCGTCGCCAGCGGCGTCCTCGGCGGCCCGCTCACCGTGCGTCTCGCGCCGGTCGGCGGCATCCAGTGGAAGGTCAACCTCTGGACCGGCAAGCCGGACCTCAAGCCCGAGCCGGTGCCCGCGCACCTGAACTGGGACATGTATTGCGGACCCTCGCAGCTGATTCCTTATCACCCGCACCGCTGCCATGGTTCCTTCCGCGGTTATTGGAATTTCGACCAAGGCGGGCTCGGCGACATGGGCCAGCACTTCCTGGATCCGGTGCAGTACTTCCTCGGCAAAGACAACGAATCGCCCGTCACCGTCGAATGCGACGCGCCGGCGCAGGACGCGATGGCTTGCGGCGTCTGGAAGACCGTGACGATGACCTACAAGGATGGTACCCGGATCATCCTCGAATCCGAACTCGCCGAGCGTAATCCGGAAAACCCCTTCCTCGAAGGCCCGAACGGCAAGCTGTTCGCCGGCATGCGTTGCAATCGCCCCGAACTGCTCGCCAAGGCCGCCGAGTTCCCGCTCCCGGAATATCAGGAAGACGACTTCGACGCGTGCGCGCGCGAGAAGCGTCCGTTCGGCTACGGCGTCAACGAAGCCTTCCGCAGCTCGACGCTCGTCAACCTGGCCGCCTTGAGCGTCCGCCTCGGCCGCAAGCTGAAGTTCAAGTCCGACGCCAGCGGCTTCATCGATGACGACCAGGCCAATCACCTCCACTCGCCGACGCTGCGCGGCAGCTGGTCCCTCTGAGCGCCCCTCCCCTCATAAGACCATGAAGCCCCTTTCCCTCTTACTCGCCTGTGCCGCCTGCCTCGTCGGTTCCGCCGCCGAGGCTCCGTCCGACGCCACCTTCGCCGACCTCGCCGTCGCCGAGAAGCGTCTCGCCGCCCAGCAGGCGATCTTCGATCACTCGCGCTCGTTCGCCAAGGCTTCGCCCGAGGCGAAGGCGTGGTTCGATCGTGTCCGCGCCGCGGCCAAGGCTTCCGAGAATCCTGAGGCGCAGGCCGCGTTCGGCCAGATCCTGCTGCTCGATCCCGCTTACAAGCCGCTCTTGCCGCTCAATCCCAAGCAGCCGAACGAGTATGAAGCTCCGGATGGCACCACCCCGGAGACCCGACTCGCCCAGTTGGAGCGTCTGCTCGATCAGCGTCGTTCCCCTAAGGAATATCCGCTCTCTTCGGAGGAACTCGTCGCTCTCACCAAGAACGAGGATTTCTTCACCGCCCAGCGCGCCAACCGCCTGCTGCGTCGCATCAATCCCGGCCTCGCCGCCCCGATCCTCTGGGAGCGGTTGTTCAAATTGACGCAGCGTTCACAGGCGCAGGAAGTGGAAGACGAAATCCTGAGACTACCGACCTTCATCGCGAAGAAACAGCTGCCTGCCGAGCCGGGTGCCGGCGCCTCGCTGGCGTCCAAGGCGGCTTGGGCCCGTATCGTCGGTGTCCGTGCCAATAATCATGGCAAGACCCAGCTCGCCATCCGGGCGACGATGCTGCCGTTGCTCAAGGGGCCGGCCAACGAACTGACCGAAGCCGCCTGGGCCGCCGTGCCCCGCCTTTTCGTCGAAGCCGACCGGGCTGCGTTGACGGAAGCCTCGCAGGGCCTCTCCGAGCGATTGGCGCCCAAGGTGAAGGCTGCGCTCGACGCCTTGCCGGCCAAGTAATCTCCCTGACGCTTGTCGCTTGCCGAGGGGCGGGCAGGGGATTGCTATGTCTCCATGGCGCCCGTCGCGAACAAGGAAGACTCTCCGAACCTGATCCTCGCCGGGTTCATGGGCACGGGGAAGTCCGCGCTCGGACGCCAGCTGGCCAAGCGCTGGCGCCGTCGATTCTACGATACGGACGAGCTGGTCGAGAAACTGGCCGGCGTCTCGATCGCCGACATCTTCGCCGAGCATGGCGAGGAGCATTTCCGCGCGTTGGAGCGTCAGGTCGTCGAAAGCCTGCTGCCTGCGAACGGCGCCGTCATCGCCTGCGGCGGCGGGCTGGTCGTCCCGGCGGGCATGGGCGAGCTCGTGCGCTCGAAAGGCATCGTCGTCACGCTCTTCGCTTCGGTGGATACCATCCTGCGTCGCACCGCCGGAAATTCGCGTCGTCCGCTCCTCAAGGGCGACGACCCGGAGGCCAAGATCCGCGACCTCATGAAGAAGCGCGAGCAGGCCTACATGAAGGCCGGCATCGCCGTGTATACCGACGGTCGTTCGCTGCAGCAGCTCTGCGTCATCGTCGAGCGCGTCTATGAGCGCGAGGCCCGCGCGTCGCTCAAGTCGCGTCCGAAGCCGGACTAGGCGCGAAGGCGTCGCCGGTGGGCGGCTGGTCGCGGAAGAGCTTCACCACTTCGAGGAATTCGGCGCGGTCGGCCGCGAAGGCCCCGAGGCTGGCGAGGTGCGGCGTCGGCACCTGGCAGTCGATGAGGAAGTAGCCGCAGGCCTGCAGGCGGGCGACGAGCGTGGCGAAGCCCACCTTCGAAGCGTCGGCCTTCAGGTGGAACATCGATTCGCCATGGAAGAGACGGCCGAGGGCGACGCCGTAGAGCCCGCCGACGAGCTGGCCTTCCCAGCTGACTTCGACGCTGTGGGCGACGCCCAGCCGGTGGAGTTCGCAGTAGGCCGCGATCATCTCCTCGGTGATCCAGGTGCCGTCCTGGCCAGGGCGGGGGACTTCGGAACAGCGGCGCATGACCGTCTCGAACTGCCGGTCGAACGTGACCGTCCAGCCCTGCTTGCGCATCGTCTTCTTCAGGCTGTCCGTCAGTCGGAAGTCGGCCGGTCGCATGACGAAGCGCGGGTCCGGGCACCACCACTTCACCGGTTCACCGGCGGAATACCAAGGGAAGATCCCGGCCCGGTAGGCCGCGATGAGATGAGGCGCGTCCAGCTTCCCGCCGCGGGCCAAAGGCGCACGGGCGGGGGCTTTCGACGGATCGCCACGATTCCATTCCTGCATCGCCGATACCTTCGGCGAGGCGGGAACGGCGGGCAAGGTTAGTCCTTGGTGATGTTGTAGACCGACGGGATCGAGATGCCGAGCTCGGCGGCGATCTCACGGACCGGGGCGCCTTTCTTGCGCATGTTCTGGGCCTTGGCGCGCATGCTGTCCGAGATCTGGGCGCGGGCGCGGTTCGGACGGGAGAGGAGCTTGATCAGGCGCTTGGCGAGTTCGGGCTTCGAGAGGCTCGCGACTTCGCGTTCGATCAGCGACTGGCGTTCGCTGTGTTCGTCTTCCCAGGCCTGTACGGCCAGGTCGCGGGCCTTGGAGAGGGCGGCGCGGACATAGGCGTCCTTCGAGGTGAAGGCGGAGGGGTCGAGGTCGATTTTCATGGAGGGGATGTCGTGCTTGTCTTCGCCCATGGGATCCATGGATGAGTCCGAAGCGGTGCGAATGACCTCAACATTTTATTATAAACCAAATTGTCAAACTTTGGTAAAAGCTTTTTCACCCCATTCGACGACACGAAGTGACGCTTTCACCCTATTTGCTCCAGTCGAGCATGCGGCGGAGCGGTATCTCGGCGGCGACGCGGAGGCTTTCCTCCATCAGGATTTCCGGCGAACCATCGCGCAGGCAGTCGCGTAGCTTCGTGAGCGTGTTCATCTTCATGAACTTGCAGTCGTTGCAGGAGCAACGGTCGGTGGGTGCGGCCACGAACGTCTTGCCTGGCACTTCCTTGCGGAGGCGGTGAATCATCCCTGATTCCGTGGTAATGATGATCGTTTCAGCCGTCTGTTGCTTGCACCAGCCGACCATGAGTTCGGTCGAGCAGACCATGTCGGCCATCTCGCGTACGGCTTCGGTGCATTCGGGATGGGCCACGATGGGCGCTCCCGGATGCGCGGCCTTGGTGCGGAGCAGGGCGCCCGGCGTGAACTGCACGTGGGCGTAGCAATTGCCAGGCCATAGCTGCATCGAGCGGCCGGTCTTGCCGGAGACCCAGCGGCCGAGGTTCTGGTCGGGAACGAAGAGGATGTTCCGGTCGGCGGGCACGCGGCTGACGATCTTCGAGGCGTTGCCGCTGGTCACGATGACGTCGCTGAGCGCCTTGACCGCCGCGCTGCAGTTGATGTACGCGACGACGTAGAGCGAAGGATCGGCGGCCTTGGCGGCGGCGAG